>JBAUIP010000103.1:0-6462 GCA_049683055.1 Pricia sp. | reverse complement strand
GAGTTATAGTACTGTAAATGTTGGTTAAACGACTGATAAACAAACTTTTTTAGGTGATCAATTTTATTGGGACATACGATTGTAAGGCTGATACCAAAGGTAGGATAATGATTCCGGTTGCCCTAAAAAATCAGATGGCCCCCATCGTCAACGAGGGATTTGTCATCAAGCGGTCCGTTTTTCAGCCATGTTTGGAACTGTATCCGAAAGCGGAGTGGTTGCTGCTCATGCAGAAGGTGAACAAGAAGAACAAGTTCAAGAAGAAAAACAACGATTTTATCCGGCGTTTTTCGGCTGGTGTGAAGGAAGTAGAAGTTGATGCAACCGGTAGATTGTTGATTCCCAAAGATCTGGTAAAGTTCGCCAACATCAAAAAGGAAGTGGTGCTCAGTTCTGCCATCAACATCATCGAGTTGTGGGATAAGGACAGCTACGAAAAAGTACTGGAAGATACTACGGATGATTTTGCCGCGCTGGCCGAAGAGGTGATGGGCGATGACGGGGATGTTGATGGAAACATATAATGATGGCGACCATGTATCATAATCCGGTCTTGTTGCAGGAATCTGTCAACGCACTTAATGTTAAGGAAGATGGAGTTTATGTGGATGTCACTTTCGGAGGCGGCGGACATTCCAAAGAAATATTGAAACGGCTGGGAAGCGAGGGCCGGTTGTTCGCCTTCGATCAAGATGAGGATGCCTTAGAGAACAGTATCGATGACGCACGGTTTACGCTCATCAACGAGAATTTCAGGTTCCTCAAGCAGTTTATAAAGTTCTATGGCATAAGGAAGGTGGATGGTATTCTGGCGGATTTCGGCGTTTCGTCGCATCAGTTCGATACCGCCAAACGCGGATTTTCGACCCGTTTCGAGTCCGATTTGGACATGCGGATGAGCCAGCGCAACACGTTGTCGGCTTTTGAAGTGGTCAACAAATATGGCTATGACGAGCTGCGGGCTGTACTTTTTCAATATGGCGATCTACGAAACGCGAATGCCATGGCAAAAACGATATTGGCCTCGCGGGACGAATCGGCGATAAAGACCACGGAAGCCCTTAAAGAAGTATTGCATCCGTTTTTACCACAAGGACGCGAACATAAGGTTTTGGCGCAGGTGTACCAGGCCATCCGGATTGAGGTGAACCAGGAGATAGCAGTTATCAAGGAGTTCCTTTTGCAAGTGCCCGATATGCTGGAGGAAGGAGGAAGGCTGAGCGCTATCAGCTATCACTCCCTTGAAGATCGACTGGTCAAGCGGTTCATTAGGGCCGGCCAATTTGAAGGCGAGCCGGAAAAGGATTTTTATGGGAACATCAACGTCCCCCTAAAAAAAGTAGGAAAGTTGATGGTACCATCGAAAAAAGAGATTGCGCAGAACAATCGCGCCCGAAGTGCCAAGTTGCGAATTGCGGAGCGAATTTGAGAAAGAATAGAGAAAAAAGAGTGAAGAATAGAGAGAAGAGATTACAAAAGTGAAAACAGGACTTCTAAACATATTAAAAGGAAAATTTCTTATCAGCGGCGATGCGCCCAAAAACTGGTTGTTTATCATTTTCACCTCGTTTTTGGCCACTATCATGATAGGAAGTTCACACAGTGCGGATAAGAAAGTCCACGAAATCACGGCCCTGAATGAAGAGGTAAAAGAACTGAGAAGCGAGTTCGTCGACGTTCGGTCCGACATGCAGAAATTGAAATTGGAGTCCACCGTTCGTGGTATAGTCGAAAAAAATGGTTTGTATCCTTCCGAGGAACCGCCCAAACAAATATTGGTAAAATCACATGTTGAATCTGAATCTAAAAACGAATCAAAATTAATAGCAGAATCAAAACCCCAAATTAATAACCATCCCCAAATCAAAGACTAATGCCTACTAATGACAAAAAAATTATGACCCGCCTGTACGTCGTCTCGGCGTGCATGTTCCTCTTTTCGGCCGCCGTGCTGTTCAAACTGATCAACATTCAAGTGGCGCAGGGCGATAAGTATCGCGACCTCGCCATGAAGCGGACCGAAAAAATGTTTACGATTGCCCCGAACCGTGGCAACCTTTATTCCGACGACGGCAGCCTTTTGGCGACCTCGGTATCCCGCTACTCCATTCGCTTTGACGCGGTCACCGTGAGCGATGCGGATTTTAAGGAGCATATCGTTCCACTTTCCAACGCACTATCCGACATGTTGGGCAGCTCGCCATCGCACTATCAGCAATTGCTGCGCAAGGCGAAGGCCAACAAGAACCGATATGCGCTGATTGCCAGAAATTTGGATTACTCCGAATATATGGCGGTTAAGGATTTTCCGCTATTCAACAAAGGTCCCTACAAAGGCGGACTCATCATTGAACAAAAGACCGTACGTGAACATCCCTTGGGAAAAATCGCCGAACGTAGTGTGGGTTACGAAAATGTGGATGAAAACGGATACTATTCCGGCGTAGGCCTCGAACGGGCTTTCGGACCGTATCTGCGGGGCATCGAAGGAAAACGCCTAAAGCAAAAAATCGCCAACGGCCAGTGGAAGCCCATAGGATGGGAAAATATCATCGAGCCACAGGATGGCTACGACCTGGTATCCACAATCGATATCAACATTCAGGATATCGCCCACCACGCCCTGCTGGGCCAACTGGAAAAATACAAGGCCGACCACGGCTGCGTCATTGTGATGGAAACCGAGACCGGCGAGGTAAAAGCTATTTCGAACCTCGGTCGAACCGAGGCAGGAAAATATTACGAACGCCTGAACTACGCTATTGGAGAATCGCACGAACCCGGCTCTACCTTTAAATTAATGTCCCTCGTGGCTGCTCTCGAAGATGAGATCGTCGATACCAGCAAGGTCATCGACACCGAAAAAGGGCGCTGGCGCATCTACGACCGAACGGTCAAGGATTCCAAATGGGGCGGATACGGAAAAGTGTCCGTGGGTGAGGCTTTCAAGGTTTCTTCCAATACGGCATTTGCCAAGATGATCCATAACGGCTACAAAAACGAGCCTTCTAAATTCGTCAACCGATTGATGAAAATGAACGTGCACCGGCAATTGGACCTTCCCATCAAAGGAGAAGGGAAGCCCGTATTGCGCTCCCCCGGCGATAAAGGATGGTCGGGAATCTCGTTGGCATGGATGTCCCATGGCTACGAGGTGTCCATGACTCCCCTGCAGATTTTGACGTATTACAACGCCATCGCCAACGACGGCGAGATGCTAAAACCACGCTTAATCAAAGAAGTTCGGGAGTGGGACCGTAGCATCGAAAAATTTGATAAAGAGATTATCAGTTCCGCCATCTGCTCCAAGGAAACCGCTGCCCAGGCCCAAGACCTGCTTAAAAAAGTAGTCGAGGATGAGCATGGCACCGGTCACCGACTGTATTCCCCCAATTTCTCGATGGCGGGCAAAACGGGAACGGCGCAAAAGAACTATGCATCCCAAGACCCGGATAAGCTCAAATACATCTCGACCTTCGCCGGGTATTTCCCTGCGGATAATCCCAAGTACTCCTGCATTGTGGTCATTCATGAGCCAGATAAAAGTGTAGGGTACTACGGTGCCGATGTATCCGGTCCCATCTTTAAGTCCATTGCCCAAAAAATCTACGCGACATCCCCCTTGACCGATGAGGTCGATATGGAAATTGCGGAGGATGAACAGTTGGACCAATCCTACCAAAACTATTACGCCGTGGCGCAGAAAAAATACAAAAAGGTGCCCAATGTAGAAGGAATGAGCGGAATGGATGCCATATCCATCCTCGAAAACTTGGGACTACAAGTGGAAGTAAAAGGCAATGGCAAAGTAAAAAAACAATCCGTATCCGAAGGGACGGAAATTACCAAAGCGGAACGAATAACGCTGGAACTATCGTGAAATTATTGAAGGACATACTGTATGGCGCGGGAATCTCCGCCGTGAACGGGGTCACCGATATCTTGGTGAACGCCGTATGCTTCGATTCCCGAAAAGTAGGGATGGACGATGTATTCGTAGCCATCAAAGGCACCCTGACCGATGGGCATCTGTACATCGAAAAAGCCGTCAATGCAGGGGCGAAGGCGGTCGTTTGCGAAACCCTTCCCGAGCGGATGGTCAACGGAATTACCTACGTCGAGGTCAAGGATGGTAATACCGCCTTGGCGATGATGGCATCCAATTATTACGATAATCCTTCTAAAAATTTGAAGCTGGTCGGTGTCACCGGAACTAACGGAAAGACGACCATCAGCAGTCTCTTATATCAACTGTTCAAAAAAGCAGGATATAAAGTGGGATTGCTATCGACCATCAAAATCATGGTCGATGAAACGGAGTACAAAACCACGCATACCACGCCCGATGCGCTGACCATCAATGAGCATTTGGCCCTGATGAGCGAGGCCGGGGTCGAGTTCTGCTTTATGGAAGTCAGTTCGCACGGCATCCACCAAAAACGAACTAAGGGATTGGTTTTCGCCGGGGCGATTTTCACGAATCTCTCCCACGATCATCTCGATTATCATAAGACCTTCGCCGAGTACCGCGATACCAAAAAAATACTGTTCGACGAGCTACCGAAAAAGGCATTTGCCCTAACCAATGCCGACGATAAAAACGGACCTGTAATGCTACAGAACACCAAGGCCCGAAAGAAAACATACGCCCTGAGGACCTATGCCGATTATCGAGGACAGGTGTTGGAAAACCAGTTCAGCGGACAGCTTTTGAAAATCAACGACCACGAATTGTGGTCCCGATTGATTGGTCATTTCAACGCCTATAACCTGTTGGCGATTTTCGCTACGGCCGATCTGTTGGGCTTGGAGCAGCTCGAAACCCTACGGCTTATCAGCGAACTGGAAACGGTCGACGGGCGGTTCCAATATTTTATTTCCCCCAAAAAAATTACGGCCATTGTTGATTATGCACACACTCCGGATGCGCTTAAAAACGTGCTGGAAACCATCGGCTCGCTACGGACCGGCAATGAAAATGTCATCACTGTGGTAGGTTGCGGTGGGGATCGGGATACGACCAAGCGTCCCGTTATGGGGCACATTGCTTCCGAAATGAGCAACAAGGCGATTTTTACCTCCGACAATCCCCGAACGGAATCCCCCGAGGCGATTATCGAGGCCATGGAAGCTGGTGTCGAACCCCAGAATGTCAATAAAATCCTATCCATCGAAAACCGGAAACAGGCAATCAAGACCGCCTGCCAATTGGCCGATGCGAATGACATCATTCTCGTCGCCGGCAAAGGCCACGAGACCTACCAGGAAACCAACGGCAAGCGAGTGGATTTTGATGATTTTAAGATTGTAAAGGAGCTGTTGGGGAGTATGAACAAGTAAAATGTCATCCCGACCGCCGTCGAGGGCTAGCTAGGGAAGAAAATGAAAAATAGCTTTTACGTCTGGCAATTAATGCCAGCGGCAAATGAGAAACGCAAAAGATGAAAACAATAAACCAAAACAATAAATAACCAGTCCAGATGCTGTACTATCTCTTCGAATATTTGGAAAAAGAATACCAATTGCCCGGTGCGAGCCTGTTCAGCTTTATCACCTTTAGGGCGGCCATGGCGATTCTGTTTTCCCTTTTGATAGCTACGGCCTACGGTAAGCGCATCATCGTTTTCTTGCAGAGAAAACAGATTGGGGAAAGCATCCGCGACCTTGGACTGGAAGGCCAAAAACAGCAGGCGGGAACGCCGACCATGGGAGGACTCATCATCATCATGTCCACTTTGATTCCCGTGCTGTTGTTCGCCAGATTGGATAACATTTACATTCTACTGTTGATTGTCACCACCCTTTGGATGGGCCTGATCGGCTTTGCGGATGACTACATCAAGGTGTTCAAGAAAAATAAGCAGGGACTCAAGGGACGGTTTAAGATCATGGGCCAAATCGTGTTGGGTCTGGCGGTCGGGGCGACGCTCTATTTTCATCCGGAAGTGACCATGAAAGAAGACGGTACTACAATCATTACTGAACAATATAAGGTAAAGGAAGTCGAGGGCTTGGAAATTAAATCCACCCGCACCACGGTACCGCTCATGAAAAACAATGAGCTC
The DNA here is from genome assembly GCA_049683055.1 of Pricia sp. Classification (GTDB taxonomy): domain Bacteria; phylum Bacteroidota; class Bacteroidia; order Flavobacteriales; family Flavobacteriaceae; genus Pricia. The sequence goes on along the minus strand of JBAUIP010000103.1, from coordinate 397 downwards.
GATTACGCCGAACTAATTGGTTGGGCCGGTGAAAAAGCCAAAAATTACGCTTGGCTGATTTTTATTCCCATCGTGATTTTGATTGTAGCGGGCGTCTCGAACGGTGCCAATCTCACAGATGGTATCGATGGACTTGCGGCCGGAACTTCGGCGATTATTGTATTCACTCTGGGCATTTTCGCCTGGGTCTCCGGTAACGCCATTTTTTCGGATTATCTGGACATCATGTTCATTCCCAATTCTGGTGAGCTGGTAGTTTTTATTACGGCCTTTGTAGGGGCCTTGGTGGGATTTCTCTGGTACAATACATTTCCCGCACAAGTGTTTATGGGCGATACCGGCAGTCTGACCATTGGGGGAATTATTGCGGTGATTGCCATCATCATCCGAAAGGAAC
>JBAUIP010000102.1:0-4062 GCA_049683055.1 Pricia sp. | reverse complement strand
ATTGACCTCTTGCTGTTTGTTTTTATATTCACTAACATCTCTAATGATCATTGAAGATTCGGCCTGGATGTCGGTAAGGCGATTGGCTTCCTTGAACTCCTCTTTCCCCGATTCAACGGAATCTAGTTCCGAGTTAATGATGTCCAGCCTTTCATCTATAAAGAACGCCGTGTTACGGGCAATCAAGTTTTTATCCTCTATCGCCTCTTGATTATATTCGAACACGACTTGGTCTAGAATGTCCCGTGCCTTTTGTTTGACCTCATCGACAATACTTACCTGTATCATGGTAGAATTTTCCTCGACCAGTTCGGCTCCAAAACCTGACCAATACCTTGACGCCACACTTTCGATAGGAAGGAATTTTATCATGACACCCTCCGATTCTTCCATATCATTGTTCCCGGAACCGGCCTCAATCACAAAATCCGCATAATCCAATTCGATGACATCCCCCAATTTTACGACCCTATCATCGTCATCGCTTTCAAATTCAATTTGTACCGCGTTATTCTCCAACGGACTGATCGTAAATTCATTGCCCTCTTCTTTGATAGCATTTCCGAGCCCTTTTTCATCCATACGGATCATCCGTATCAAAAACGGACTGCTTTTATAGATTTCCCTTTTTGGGATGCCATTCACCGCATGGTACTCAACATTGAGGTTCAGGGCCTTAACCGCATTGGTCATCAGCCGTTTTGATCGCAACAATCCCAATTCGTTCTCTATGTGGCTGGTGCTCAGACCTCCTAACAGTCCCAAATCGGCAAAATTGGCCGCATCGGAAGAAGGCCCTTTTCCCTCTTCATCTTCGATGATAATGCTGGATATAGCCAAGTAGGTCGGCAGCGTAAAACGCAGGTAGACCAACGCAACAAGCAAGGCCAGTATTACGGTTATCAGAAATAGGGGCCAATAGCGTAGATACTGGTCTAGAATATCCCGAAAATTAATGTCTTTCTCCTCGGGAGCATAATTATAGGATTCGTTCACTACTACTTTTTAAAGGTATAAATTCAAAATTATACTATTTGCACTAGAGTTAGGCATTGACCTTGACATTTGATCCATTCGTTCTATTTTGACCCTTAAATTTTTCTTTTAATAAGTAATAGCCGAAGAAAGCCCCGTAGAGGACATACCTTTTCCACATTCGTCGGGGTTCTTTGATCAAACGGCCCATCCATTCCTTGTTCGATTCGATCCAGAATTTACTGGGCCGATCGACCGTACCGGCATAAAAGTCGAATACGGCGCCAATGGCACAAATCACATTTGCATCGAGAAAATCTTTTTGCGAGCTGATCCATTTTTCTTGTTTTGGTGCTGTCATGCCGACAAAGAGTACATCGGCCCGAAAACTATTTACCGCACGCCGGATTTCAAGATTATCCGTTTCCGACAACTCGGGCTTGAAGGGCGGGGAATAGGTTCCGACTCGAATGTTGGGGTATTCCCGTGCGATACGTTTTTCGATTTTAGCCAAGGTCTTTTCGGAGGAACCCATATAAAAACACGAACCACCGTTCTTTTGTAATTCTTTAAGCAAGAACGTATGAAGGTCTGCACCGGCAATTTTTTGGATGTTTTCATTGTTTAAAAAACTAGAGGCCTTGACGATTCCAACACCGTCGGGCAACAGCACGTCGGACTCTTTTAAGGCTTTTTGAAAGTCATCGTCCTCTTCCGCAATGCAATACGAATATTGATTTATGGTATTAACAATCAACTTTTTATCGATGGACAAATCTTTCAGGCTACCCGTAAAAATCGGATATCCCATACAGATAGAATGGGGGTATTCTTTCATGGCTTATCTATTCGTTACAAATTAAGAGCAAAAAGTAGACGATTTCGTCTGACCTTATGTACGGTATCAATAGATCTTTAGCCTCTAAAGCAAACTACTCCATCCAATATTTCTTTTAGATTGTTTTCGAATTCCGAAAGTGTAAAATGTTTTTCATATCGTTTTCTGCCCGCCTTTCCCATCTGCATGCGTAATTCAGGATTATGCAACAGCTTTTCCATGGCCGCGGCCAAAGCGCGATCATTTTGCTGTGGGATCAGCATTCCGGTCTTACCATCGTTAACAATAGAGGGCATACCCCCTTCAAAAGTCGTGATTATGGGTAGCGCAAACTGCATGGCTTCCAGTAAGACCAACGGAAAACAGTCGTAATAAGAGGGAAACACGAAGACATCGGCATCTTCGAAATACGATACCTTGTCGTCACCGTACTTCTTACCATGCGCAAAAATATAGGCGCCGATTCGGTACCTATTGACCAATTCGCGAAACTGTAGCTCCGAAACATCGGACCAGGCACCTACGAAGTGACATTCGAAGGCCAGGTTTTTTTCCTTTAAGAGCTTACACGCCTTAAGTAGCGCATAGACCCCTTTCTCTTCCATCATATTGGACAAAAAGAAGAAACGGCATATTGCATTATTGCCGGAGGGCTTTGGGTCCGATCTTGTGATGTCCGGTATGCCGTTCGGGCAGAAATACACATTTTCTTTCTTCAGATAGTCTGCAAAATCGTCGTACAATTCGGGTGAAAGAAGTATGCTTTGGGTATTTCGGAATACAAAACGGTACAACATTCGGTTGAAGGCATTATTACTGTTCTTTTTGACTCCCTTGTTATGGAAATGGTATATGATATTCTGTCCAAATAGTTTTAAGGTAGCCACCATCAGACAGTCCTTGTAAAAACCGAGACCCCTGGCCGTCAGGGTCATATAGCAAAGGTCGTAATCCTTTTTGAACAGGATGGTAATTACTTTTGCCAATATCTTGAATACGGCGGTCACTTTGCCTGAGCCAATTTTACCCATACTGGACAACTCTGAGGAGGATGCTAAATTGATGTAGTCGGACTCAAAGGAGTCGTTGATTATTTCGCTCTCCTTGATATACCTTCCTACCAAACCCGCTCCGGTGACCGGTGGTGGAAGGTGTAAAATAAAAAGTATTTTCTTTTTCATACGGGCTTACTTCATATACCTAAAAAATCGATAATCTTATAATAAATTCATGACCGAATACTAAATCTAGTAACGAATTGCTTGATAAATCGTTGATCAAGTTTCGGGTTTGGATCGAATCGGAAATCTTTCTTTCCCGATGTATCCAAAGGTGTCGCGTACCGCTCCGCGCTCCCTTTAGTATGGGTAGCGTTTTCGCCGAATCCGATATTCGTAATTTTTGACATTGTTGGATACACAGTGTAAAGGTCATGTTTGAATTGATGGTAGCACCAACGAATAGCCCAAGAGCTGATTTTGCCGGTCATCTGCTTGGCGAGCATGGCCGACATGTCGGAGCCCATTTTATTGAACTTTCTCTTCGCCCACCTATCGGTCGAAAATGTGTTGTAATCGCTAACGGACCAATCCACCTTCTCCCAGCGGTCTTTCCAAGTGGCCCAGCCCCAAGATGAACCTCTTCGGGTAAAGTAATTGTCGAATGTATGGTTTGGCGGCTTTTCAATGGGAGTAGTATATCCTGAGATGGAGAATATTTTCTCATCTGAACGGTAGGCATGCAGCGCTTGGTTCATAAAATCGAGGAAATTACGGCTCGTAACAAGGTCATCCTCCAAAACGATGATAGAACCATGTTTTTTTAGTACTTCGCTCACCCCTTCAATGATGGATCTGGCCAAGCCCTTATTCTCTTTTTGGGCTACGACCTCAACGCTTTTAAAACCATCGATTTGACTGATATATGCTCTTACTTGTTCTATTTGGGCGGTATCGTCCTCATTTTTGGGTCCGTCCGAAAAAAAATATAACTCCGACTCAGGTGCCTTGTGGTTTTTTTGCAAGGCTTCTATTGCGCGTTGCAAGGGCTCGACCTTTTTATAGGTGAATATACATATGGGAGCGTTTTTGTCCATGCTGTTTTAATCGACCTGTTTGAGATTAGTTTTAAACATCTGTACCTAGTGCGATTTGCTGTCTCCAATCTTGATTTCCCGAGTCGGTTTTTCTCCTTTGCCGCGGTCTGCGCAGGACCTTTTTTTCCGCCAGATTAACGGATAACGCAAAAAG
>JBAUIP010000101.1:0-1569 GCA_049683055.1 Pricia sp. | reverse complement strand
GTTCCAGCGGAATGCTATTCCGATGGCCCGAAAATGAGGCTTAAAGCTCCTCGATCACCTTCGCCAATCGCCGGGTGACCGCTTCGACCTCCCCAATGCCATTGACACTGTGAAATTTACCTTGGGCCTCGTAATATTCCTTCAATGGTGCAGTTTTTTGGTTATATTCATCAAAGCGATTGCGGATTTTGATTTCGTCTTGGTCGTCGCTGCGGCCGCTCACTTTTCCGCGTTCGAGTAGACGTTCTATCAGTGCCTTATCGGGTGCTTCCAAGGCAATGGTCGCGTCGATTTTCATATCTCTTCGATTCATGAGCACATCGAGCGCTTCGGCCTGTGCGACCGTACGGGGAAAACCGTCAAAAATGAATCCGCTGGCATCGGGACTCTGCTCCACGGCCGCCTCCAGCATTTGAATGGTAACGCCGTCGGGTACCAGATCACCCTTGTCCATATATGATTGGGCAAGCTTCCCCAACTCGGTATCGTTTTTTATGTTATAACGAAAAAGATCTCCGGTCGAAATATGTTTCAGGTTGTATTTTTCCTTTAGGAATTCCGCCTGCGTCCCTTTTCCGGCACCCGGTTTTCCAAAAAGTACTAGATTGATCATATGTTTTTGGTTTAATTGGTAGACTTCTCTTAAATTCCGACCCAACTCGTTGTAATCCAGACCGTAGCCGACGATAAATTTATCGGGAATTTCGATACCCCAGTAATCGATGGCATACTCCCCGTTGTATATTTCGGATTTATAGAAAAGACTGGCTATCTTGAATTCCTTGACATTGGCCTGGGTAAATAGATGCACTAACTGTTTCAGGGTGCGGCCGGTGTCGATGATATCCTCCAAAATGATAACGCTTCTTCCCTCTATATCCTCCGATACGTCGAGCAAGGTCTCCACAATACCCGTGGATGTCAAACCCTGATACGAGCTGAGCTTGACAAAAGAGACTTCGCAGGGGTGCGGGTAGGCCTTTAAAAAGTCGGAAACGAACATAAAAGCACCGTTGAGGACTCCTACAAAAATGGGAGTTTCCTCCTTATAGTCCGCCGCCACTTTTTCCGCGATGCCCTTCACCGCGGCCTGAATTTCGGCCTCGCCCAGAAAAGGTTTGAAATGTTTATCGTGCAGCTGTATCACGGGAGAAAATTTTGCAAAAAGCCAAATATAGTGAACTCGTTTCGACTTTCTGTTTACAACCGAGAATTTCGGCTTTTGTGCTCCAATGATGCCGCATAGCCTAAGCTACGGAACGCAAAAATGGAGAAATTAGGTTGCAAAATGTGAAAATCGTAGGTAAAAGAGAGAGTTTAAACGAGTTCAATGTACTTTTGTAGGAACAACCGAAATCTATGTCCAAAGACAATTCAAAAAATTATTTTTCGTCGGATTTCAAACTGGGGATTTTGGGCGGCGGCCAATTAGGAAAAATGCTGCTGTACGAGACCCGGAAGTTCGACATACATACCGTTGTGATGGACGCCTCGAAGGATGCCCCCTGCCGCATCGCCTGCAACGAATTCGTGCTCGGTGATTTGATGGATTTTGACGCTGTTTATAAT
>JBAUIP010000100.1:0-2490 GCA_049683055.1 Pricia sp. | reverse complement strand
GATTCCTTTATCACTGTAGTAGCACCAAGCGGCAATGACCAGAGTGGCAAATTGGATACTTCCATCCCGAGCCAGATTTTCTTCGATGGTGGCAATCAAAAATTTCGGCAGCTTGGCGGAACTTTCGGAACAGATGCGGCTAACCGTATCCTTTATATTGGGATTGGCAAAACGCTCCAGAAGACTATCCTTGTAAGTGTCCAAATCAATACCTTCCACCTTATCCAGTACCGGGGTGGCCTCCTTATGCATAAATGCTCTGAGATAGCGAACGAAAGTGTCGTCCTCCATACAGGCATTGATTGTTTTATGCCCGTGGATGGCGCCCAATAGGCCCAAAACGGAATGGCCCGCATTCAGTAGACGGAGTTTCATTTTTTCGTAAGGTTTCACATCGGGCACGAATTGAACTCCCACTTTTTCGAACTCAGGGCGCCCGTTCGAAAAATTATCCTCCACCACCCATTGTATGAAAGGCTCACAGGTTACCGGCCACTCATCCTTTAGTCCGTACGTTTCTTCCAAATACGCTATGTCCGCCTGAGTGGTAACCGGCGTTATCCGGTCTACCATGCTATTGGGAAAGCTTACCTCCTGTTCGATCCAGTCCGCTAAATTTGCATCCTGTCTCTTGGCAAACGATAGTACCATGTTACGTGCGACATCGCCGTTGTGCTGAATATTATCGCAAGACATCACGCTAAAGGCCGGCAGTCCGGCATCCCGACGTTTTTTAAGGGAGGCGGTCAAAAATCCATATACGGTTCTAGGGTCATTGGGATGTTCTAATTCGTATTGGATATCGGGATTCCCAAAGTCGAATTCCCCGGTCGCGGGATTGAAATTATAGCCTCCTTCGGTAATGGTAAGGGATACAATTTTGGTAGTCGGGTCGGCCATACGCTCTACTACCGAAGTAGGATTGTCGACACCTAGTTCGAAATCGATGATGGAACCGATTATCCTCGAATCTATTTTGCCATCGGGATGCTTGATGATCAGTGTGTATAGACCGTCCTGTTTTTTGAGAACATCGTTTATTTTTCGGTCCCCTTCCCGCAGGCCAATTCCGCAAATGCCCCATTCGCTGGCGTTGAACTCTTCCTGAAGCATGTGGGTATAAAAGGCCTGATGCGCCCGATGAAATCCCCCGACCCCGATATGGACTATTCCCATGGTAGTCGAATCGCGATCAAAGGTCGGGACGGGTAAGCGGTCGCCCAGTTGCGCCAAATTCTTTTGATTAAGTAGCACTGTATTTCCCATTATAACTCATTTTTTTGTTTTCCACGTCGTAGGACCCAATAGGCGGTAACGAAATAGGTTATCGTACAAATAAAGGCACAGCGGTAAAATATGTCCCGATTTTCTTCGTAAACGGCTTCCGTAGGACTTTCGAATAGCACGATATAGGCAAGTACCAGGGTAATGAACAAGACTAGTAGGGAGATGCCTTGCAGCACCTTGGAGAAAACGGAGGTATCTTTTATAGGCTCGTCTTCAAGCTTCGCCTTTTGCTCTTGGAACCCGGCGATGTTTTCGTTGCGTATTTTTTCCTGTTCCACTTCTTCCGGATAGGCATCCTTGGCCCCATAGCGTCCGGCCAAAAGGGTATAGACCAAAATCGAAAAGATCCAAGTAGGGATAAATAGATAAAAGAAGGACATCACATTAAAGGCGTTCAACCCAAAACCGAACAACAGGCCCAAACCCCATGTGGCTACCGCCGGGGTACTAAAGGTCAATTGACGATAGGAAGACCAATACCGGGTATATCCTATTCTAGGAAAGATTTGATGTTCGGCAAATACAATGGCACCCACCGGAACGACCAACAGGCCGGCATAGGTCAACAGCGGGAGTATTTGCGAAAAAACAAAAGGGAAGCATGCTATTACAACGGTAATCAAACCGACCACTATGGTGGTTTTACTTCTGGAATGGTTAAAGAAAATGGCCTGTGCAGCCAAGCCTGCCCTGTATAGGTTAGTAATGGCGGTGGTCCTGCCAGCTACTATAACGATGACAAATCCGGACCAGCCCAAGGCATAGTATGCCACATCGCCCGGATCGAGTTCTACTATGGTTTTTCCTAAAATGACCGCGGCTCCGGCCCCCATAATACCAGCGGCAATCCAGGCCACATAGTGTCCGAACATCATGCCGGTACTTGTGGCATATGCGTAGGACTTCTTTTTTGCAAACCGCAAGAGGGCCATATCAACCAATCCGAAATGTGTTATGGTATTGGCGGCCCAAGCGAAGCCGATAACCTCGACCAGACCGATGCCCGGTTCGCCATCACTGTTGACCCCGGTATATATGGACTGATTGCCAAGCGAAATCAGGTCGTTCCAACCATTTGGCAAGGTCTTGTCCAAAACGTCCAAGGATAAGGCAGGCAAAAGCACCATGGCCCCACTGGTAAACATCACGAACAACCAGGGCGCACAAATGCCCGAAAATTCAGAAACGGCATTAAAACCATAG
>JBAUIP010000099.1:0-1938 GCA_049683055.1 Pricia sp. | reverse complement strand
TGAGAACTATTATGAAAAAAACAATTCTTACGGCGGTCTTTGCTATGGGCAGCATCGCCGCATTTTCACAAAGCGATTCAGGGTTCGGAATCAAGGGCGGACTCAACTATAACCAGAACGGCGATCTCGTAGCTTCCGTCGGCAACGCTGCCGAGAACATCGTACAAGGTTCGGACGGCAAGGTCGGATACCACGTGGGTATTTTTGGAAAACTCGCGTTTTCGCGCCTGTACCTTCGTCCGGAACTAATCTACACCAAGACACAGAGTGCCTATAATCTGGATGGCGGCACCAAGTACGATATTTCGAAATTGGATCTCCCCGTACTGCTCGGCGCCAAGGTCATCGGTCCCCTACACGTTTTCGCGGGTCCTGATTTTCAATACATTCTTACCAACGACCTAGAAGATTTCAGTATCAACGATGCGGAAAAGGATTTTACGGTCGGGCTGCACATCGGATTGGGAGTTGATTTGGGTCGACTGGGACTGGATGTCCGCTACGAGCGCGGCCTATCGGAAAACGAGGCGGAATTTGTCGGCGACAATGTAACCAACATTGACGGGCGGGTCGATTCGCGGCCGTCGCAGGTAATTTTTGCGGTTTCGTTGAAGTTATAAAGTTTACATATCCTGAAAAAGATAAAGCCCCGGTCATTCGATCGGGGCTTTAATTTTGATTTGCTATAATTCGGATGTGCGATTTCAGCTATCGGCATCCAAGTAATCGGGCGTACCGTCGCCATCGGTATCCGGCAGCGGAAGTATTAAATTACCTTCCTCATCGAATTCCACTTCCTCGCGGGTCGGGGTTCCGTCCTGGTCGTCGTCTGCATCCTGATGATTGTACAAAGGTATACGACTATTGCCCGAAATGAACGAATCGCCATCCGTGTTATCGTTGTTGAGAATGCCATCCCCGTTAATATCCTCCATAAAAGAGGGAACACCATCACCGTCCAGATCGGTATCAGGTATAAAAAGACCGATCTCGAAAGTGAACACTAGAGGCGCAAAGGTGGGTATAGAAGAGCCTGAGGGAGGTGCATTGTAATAGCCAAGAGCTGAAGGTAAAATCACGATACCCAGACCGGAATCATCAACAGTGACCGATCCGTTTGGGTTATCCATCAAGGCGGTTCCTGCATTGAACTTTGACATCACATCACTGTACCCTCGAACGGTTGAACCTAAATACTGCCAAAGAAAACTGTTTCTGGAATCAAACAATTGATTGTTGAGAAGTGAGCCTTCATATCGAACTAGGACGGAATCGGCGAAAGTAGGCCCCGGTATTGCCTCGTTGTTACGTACTTCAATATAATAATAGGTATGTTCTGTGACTCCGGTATCTTCACCCGTCAAAACACTATCGGCCAGATTGATAGTAACCGGTATGGCATCGTCTGATAATGGCCTCAGTATCGTATCGCCTTGCGGAATAGTATCTATCCGAATCTTAAAATCGAAACTGTCTTGTGGATTCTCAAATTCCTCGTAATTGTAGAAGTGCGTTTGAAGATACTCCTGAATGGCATCCTCGTTCTCGGGCGCTACTTCGCTCGGTGGCCTGGGAGGTGTTATTTCCGCTTCGGTCGAGACGCCGTTATCATCGTCACCACAGGACCAGATTATCAATCCAATCGTAAAAATTACTAGTATTCGGCGTAGTATCATCCCAATTTTTTGAAGCGGCAAGATACAATTTATAGTTATTTTTGTCTGATTCGTTAACAAAGATTTTCCATGCGCGTCGACAAATTCCTTTGGCATACCCGTTATTTCAAAACCCGTAGCATTGCTTCGACCGCCTGCAAAAAGGGACAGGTAAAAATCAACGAACAGGTGGCCAAGCCGTCGCGGGAGGTTTTTCCTACGGATAAAATCCAGGTCCGTAAAAACCAGATTGACCTACAGCTTACCGTTCTCGATATTCCTA
>JBAUIP010000098.1:0-10911 GCA_049683055.1 Pricia sp. | reverse complement strand
GGAAGGCACTGCCTATTTTCTGGACGAGGACCGCAAGGTCAAAAATACGCGCGCGCAGGTGTTGTGGAATTTTGCCATGGTCATTGGCACGCTCGCTATTATCGCCGGAAGCCTTCTCAATATTTTAGGATGGGCGTTCGCTATTCCCCTGATGGTATTTGGTGTGGCCATTATCGTTGCCTACATCCTCAAGGATATTTTCGCAACGAACGGAATCAAGAAAAAGGACCGTAACAACGAGGAATATCAGGTCTGAGATTTGAACCCGGGGATAAAAGACATGTAATAAGGATTCAAGGTTTTCGGTTCAAGATTCAGTTTCCGGTCTCCCGTTTCCCGTTTCCCTTTTCCCGTTCCCCGTTCCCCGTTCCCCGTTCCCCGTTCCCCGTTCCCCGTTTCCAAGTTACACTTTCCAGTTTCTAGGATACAGTTTACCGGGTTCATAATCTAAGTTTAAGTTTCTAGTGTTCAGTGTCCTGGAAATAAGCCTAAGTTGATGTTTTCAGGATGCTTCCTCGACCTGCACACCTTATTTTCCACGATAAAATACTGTTTTTAAGGATAATAGGTTTGTACCTACGACCCCGTTTATGGGTATTTCAGGCCCTTAGGTCGGAATTTTCGCCATAAACCGAGTATTATCCCCTTTGCCCGAATAATGACTCCCTCCAAGCGGGACTTCCACGTTTTATATACAAAGAAGTCCTATGAAAGATAAAACTACCCTCAACGAGTACCTCATCTATACGTTTTGCGCCGGCTGTTTTTTATGGTCCGTATACGTTATATTTACGAGTTTCACTCCGTAGAAACATCGCGGTTCCTTTTGATATTCCGAGAATCTTATCGTACTTTTTGACCTTAATCGATAAGAATATGGAAAATCAACGTCGCAAATTTATTGGCCAAGCGGGACTCGTCGCTGCCTCCACCGCATTTTTGCCCAATGCCCTTTGGTCCGCCACTCGGCCCCAGAAGTCAACATTGGGTGTCGCCCTTGTCGGTTTGGGATACTACAGTACCGACCTTCTGGCCCCCGCACTTCAACTGACAGAACATTGCGAGCTCAAGGGCATCGTCACCGGGAGCCCGGAAAAAATTCCCGAATGGAAAGAAAAATATGGCATCGATGATAAAAACATCTATGATTACGAGGGGATGGGCAAAATCGCCGACAACCCCGATATCGATGTCATCTATATTGTACTGCCCCCTTCGATGCACGCGGAATATACGATCAAAGCCGCGAATACTGGGAAGCACGTCTGGTGCGAAAAACCCATGGCACCCACGGTGGCCGAATGCGAGCGGATGATCAAGGCCTGTAATGACAACAAGGTCAAACTTTCCATCGGATACCGCTGCCAACACGACCCCAACATTCAAACCTATATGAAAGCCGCCAAGGAAAAGACCTTCGGAGCGGTCAAAATGGTTTCCTCCAGTGCCGGGTATTTCGACGATCGCACCGACCACTGGAAACAGAAAAAGGAGATGGGCGGTGGTGTCATGGGCGATATGGGCGTTTATGCCATTCAGGGCGCGCGCCTGGCAACGGGAGAGGAACCTATTTCGGTTATGGCCCAGACCTTCACCACCCGGCCCGATATCTATGATGAAGTCGAGGAAACCGCCATGTACCAACTGGAATTCCCCAGCGGTGCCCGGGCCGCCTGCCAAAGCAGTTTCGGGATTCAAATGAACTACCTGAACATCAATTATGCCGATGGATGGATCAAAATGTCGCCCCACTCCTCCTATAGCGGCAACAAAGGCATGCGGTCGGACGGTAAGGCCATCGATTTTCCCATCGAGAACCAGCAGGCCAAGCAAATGGACGATGATGCACTGGCCATCATGAACAACTCCGACATGCTCGTGCCCGGCGAGGAAGGCCTGCGGGATATCCGAGTGGTCGAGGCGGTCTACAAGGCGGCGGAAAAGGATTGTTTGGTGAAGCTTTGATTAAAAGCTTATTATCTTAAATTTCGACTTAAAATGGATAAAAAAACACGTATTCTTCTAATCGTCATCGGAATCTTGAGCACGCTAGCCAGTATTTATGGAATTTTCACAGAGAAAGATTCTCCTTTCAATTATTTCGGTATTTTTATTGGCTTGTCACTTATAGGGGTAGTTTTTTTCGACAAACGGGAATCGGACAAAAACGAAAATCAGCTTTGATATTAGATTTCTTCCACTGCTCGTCCTTAATTAGATCCGGAGGATTCCGAGACGCTTTCGTTAAAATAAATCGCCCCGGGGTTGATTCCGACTTCCTTCGAGTCAATCAATGAATTGTCGGTCAAGTCGTAGATTTCCAGCGAACCGGTACTCGCAAAATCCTTCGCGTCGGTGCCGTAGATCCGGCCATCGTCTACGGTCATGTCGTAGAAACTGATACCCGTGATAATCGGTTCCGTAGGAAGCAAAGTACTTGAGATTTCCATGACAAAAATTTCTCCACCAGAACTGAAGTACAATTGCCCGTCACCAAAGGATAAAAAATCCGGATGCTCGGTCGATTCGAAAACAAACGTCTCGGTAACGGAGTTACTCGAAGTGTCGATTTTATCCAATTGACCGGCGGTTTCATCTTCCGTATAGGCCGGTTTTCCGCCGGAGAGTACCCATAGGTTTTCTTCCGCATCCAGCTGCATTGAATTAGGCCCATCACCCACAGGAATAGTACCGTTAATCGCGTCGGAAACAGCATCAACTACAATGATACTGGTATTGAAATTAAAACCGCCCAGCAAAGCTACATAAACTGTGTTATCCTTTACCAATAGCCTTTCGGGTCCTTCTCCAACGGGAATCTTGTTCAACACCTCATTGCGCTCCAAATCGACCACCGCCACAAAATCATCCTCCGGATTCATGCCATCGCCCCAGTTGGTAACGTAACCCTTGCCATTGGCAATCGCCATGTACCGGGGATTCAAAAGGGCATCGCTGTCTCCACCTCCAATCGTAGCAACGGATTCGAAAGTGTACCGGTCGACCACCTCCACTTTTTGGGAACCATTGACCACGATATAGGCTAGACTGTCGGAAAAAACCATGCTTTGCGCAGTATCTCCCCAGGCATCGACCTCGTTGACCGCGCTAAAGATGCCATTTTCCACCTCGACCAAATCATCGGATATAAAGGACACCGAGGCGTTTCCGGCACCGAAATTGCCCTCGTTCAGCACTAAAATCCCATTTTCGTAGGGCAAGGAAATGCCATCGGTCAAAGTGTCGTTATCCGTTAAGGTATCATTTTCGATTCCGTCATCCGGCGTAGTCGGTCCCCCGTCGTCATTGGAACATCCGGTAATTAACAGTGCTGCCGAGGCCGCGGTCAAAATCCATTTTGAGAGTCTCATAGTTTCTAATTGCATCATGTTTAAAAATTTAGTAGTAATTGGGTCTGAATATTTCGATTGGGCATGGGCCTCAGGGCCACATTTTCGTAATAAGTGTTGAAAACGTTGTTGAGGATTATTCCTACTTGGTATTGTAGTTTTCCTTCGAGATTTGGCTTATAGGTGATGCCGGTGTTGGCCACCTGATAACCATCGAGGGCGCCGCCGATTATCGATACCCGACCGTTATACAGGTGCTGATAGAAAAGTCCGAACGCGGAAAATTGGTAGGCCAAAGAGGCGTTTGCCCGATGAAAGGGGACGTAAATCAACTGCTCCCGTGTAGCTCGGTCTTCGGAAACGGTATAGGCATAGTTCGTCTTGAATTCAAGGTCTTGTTTTTGGGAGATAGGATAGGATGTGGTCAACTCGCCCTCCAGCCCATAAATCCGAACCTCGTCTACGTTGGAGGGCGACCAGATTCCGGAGGCATCCGGCAGCCATCGGATCATGTCTTCGGTGGCGATGTAATATCCGTTGAGCCGGATGCTGGTCCCGCCGAACTCCATTCGCTGTCCCAAGTCGACTTGATAGGAGGTTTCCGGCACCAAATCCAAGTTCCCACCGGGATTCCAATAGAGGTCGTTAAAGGTCGGCATCCTAAAATTGCGGGATGCGCTGAGTTGCAGACTGTAGTGCTCCCCTACCTTGTAATCGCCATCCAAGGAAAAAATAATAGGACTCGAAAAATCGGATGAAAAATCCTTTCTGAGACCAACATTATACACGAGCCTTTCGGAAATACTATGTTTGATAAGCGCCGTCACGGCGACATCGTTGCGTTGCGGATTTCCGAACGCGCTGCCGCCTCCCCGGTAATGGTCATATTCCAAATAGGAATTCAACCGAAACGCCTCGGACAGTTCCACATCGTAAGAATATCGGGCCAGCAGGGTAGTGACCCGTCCTCCCGAAAAGCTGTCGGAATCTTGGTTTTCGAAAAATTTAAAACCTTCGTACAAATGGGCCAGTTTCAACTTTGAAGTGAACTTTTCGCGCAACTGTACCCATTCCAGCTGCGTTCGGTGCTGGTCATCTTCATATCGGCCCCGGCCCGGCGCCACCAAGGTGCCGGATAGGTTCCGGTCGCCGATAAAACTTTGATGATACAGGCGTAGCACCGTTTTATCGGATAGTGCATAGCCAGCGTTGAAATTCAGTGATAGATTTTGGAATTGCCCGTTGCGATTGCGCTCATCCGTTTTCAAATACTCGTAGTCGTTATCCGAATCCGTATAACCGACTCCTAGGCTGTGCGACCATTTCCCGTTTCCGAAACTCTGTCCAAAATTGATTCTTTTTGTATTAAAGTCTCCGTAACCCAGCATCGCCCGATACTCAAAATGCTCTTTCAAATGGAGGTCATTGTTCAGGTGGACGCTGCCTCCGATGGCGCCGGTACCGAATTGTACGCTGCCGCCGCCACTGCGTACATCCACCGAGCTGTAGCCTAAAGGATTGACCGTATTGAA
Organism: Pricia sp.; assembly: GCA_049683055.1. GTDB lineage: Bacteria > Bacteroidota > Bacteroidia > Flavobacteriales > Flavobacteriaceae > Pricia. The sequence goes on along the minus strand of JBAUIP010000098.1, from coordinate 6,029 downwards.
ATCCGTTTGCCCGTTCAAGGGGGAGTTAATGTTGATGCCGTTCCAGACCACCGCGGTATGCGAGGCACTGGTTCCCCTGAACGACGGGGATGATACCATCCCGTAACCATTTTCCTTAAAATACATATGGGAATTGAAGGCCAGTAACGAGGTAAGAAAAGTGCCGTTGCGAACGATGGTGCTATCTTTCAGCCGGGTCACCTTATGGCCTTCGGAATACCGCTCCACCCGGGTATCGGACACAACGACCTCCTCCAGTTCCCAAAGCGGATTTTCTTGGGCGGAGACTTGTCCGATTGTGGACAAAAGGAATGCTATGGCTGTGGCAGCACGTTTCATCACCTAAACTTTTATCCCGAAAGTTTATAGTCGTTTGATGAATCGGGCAGGTCTCCTGACTTGCGTCCCTTTACCGACCTTCCCGCGGGCACGGGCCAGCAGTGGTGTTGAAGTGTGTAAAGGGCATCCGCCGGGGCGAACAAAGCTTACAGTTGCGGGAACAGTTCCGGAGTTTCACCGGATTCCCTTTTAATTCCATTCCAAAAAGCGGAAATGGAAACCAGAATTCATGGCGAAAGTAAACAATCCCAATTATCTTTCGATTTAAAAAGTAATAATTCGACATAGTTCCGATGATTTTGACGATTTGAGTTTACACTTGGCAACAAAACTCAGAAAGGAGTTCACTACTTTTGAACCCACAAAATTTTAGCTTTGAAGAAAACAATTTTATTAGCCTGTTTGTTGCTCTTTCTTTCTTGCAAAGAGGATGAAAAAAAAGTTCCTTCGAAAAGGTCAAATTCTGATGGTCAACTACTTCGGGAGTCTAGTACTTCCACAGGAGAGGAAATGGATGTTGAGAAACACAATCCTATCCAGCAGGCTACGGCACATCACGTCAAGGTTGGTTACGCACAAGGGTTCAGCATAGAGAAATCGGCATCCGGCCTAAGCCTAATCAAAGTGGCATCCCCGTGGCCGGATGCCGAATCCGCCTTTACCTACGCCCTAGTTCCGCGGGATAAAATGGCGGCAACGACCCTGAACAAAGACAAATACGATGCCATTGTCGCGGTACCCGTGGAGCGAATCGTTGTCACCTCGACCACTCATATTCCTGCTTTGGAAGCTTTGGATGCCACCGACAAACTGGTCGGCTTTCCCGGTACGGACTATATTTCATCCAAAGCCACCCGAAAACGTATCGCGGGCGGACAGGTCAGAGAACTCGGCAACAACGAATCCATTAATACCGAAATGGTCTTGGAGCTGAATCCCGATGTCGTGGTCGGCTTTGGTGTAGACGGGCAGAACAAGGCCTACGGCACCTTGCAAAGGGCGAATATTCCCGTTGTATACAATGGGGATTGGACGGAGGAATCCCCTTTGGGAAAAGCGGAATGGATCAAGTTTTTTGCACCCTTTTTCGGTAAGGAAATCGAAGCGGATAGTATTTTCAGGGGGATAGAAAAATCCTACCTAGAGGCGCAGGAATTGGCGGCGACAGCTCCGCAAAAACCATCCGTGTTGAGCGGAGCACTATATAAGGATGTCTGGTACCTGCCCGGTGGCGAGAGTTGGGCCGCCCAATTTATAGCGGATGCCAACGCAGATTATCTATGGGACGACACTTCGGAGACCGGAAGCCTATCCCTCAGCATCGAATCCGTTCTTGAAAAAGGGAAACAGGCGGAATTCTGGGTCTCACCATCGCAATTCACGTCCTATCAGGAAATGGAGGATGCCAATCGGCACTACCGTCAAATCGATGCCTTTCAAAACCGGAAAATCTTCACCTTCGCCGCTACCAAGGGTCAAACCGGAGGCCTACTTTACTACGAAATCGCCCCGCACCGCCCGGATTTGGTGCTCAAGGATTTGATTCATATTTTTCATCCGAACTTATTGCCGGATTACGAACCGTTCTTTTTTAAACCGCTTGAATAATTACCAAGTGCTCCCGTTGAGTAAATTACCTCAGCACACTTCACAGATTACATCTGCCGCTTCCCGCTCAATCTCGGCAGAATTGAACTATTTTTGATGCAATCAACAAGAACTACACCGACCGTACCTATCTTTGAAATATCCGAAAACATATAAATTTACCTTTCTGCTACTACTATTGGCTCTAGCCCTTAGTTTTCTGTTGAACATCAGCTTGGGTTCCGTCTCCATTCCCTTTTCCGAAACTTTTAGTTCCCTTGTCGGCGGCTCTGTAGAAAATAAATCCTGGGAATACATCATCTGGAATTACCGCATCCCCAAAGCCTGCACCGCCATTTTGGTTGGTGGCGGATTGGCTTTGAGCGGACTGCTCATGCAGACCCTGTTCCGGAATCCGCTCGCCGGGCCCTTCGTTTTGGGCATCAGCTCCGGTGCCAGTTTGGGGGCCGCTCTGCTCATTATGGGAACCTCCTTATTATCGGGATGGATGGCCTTTGGAGCGGTCAGTGATATTTCGCTGGCCATCGCTGCCAGTACCGGAAGTTTCCTGGTATTACTGGCGGTCATGGCCGTCGCCGCCAAAGTGAAGGATACCATGGCCCTGCTCATCATCGGCCTCATGTTCGGAAGCATTACCGCTGCCATCGTGAGCGTACTGTCCTATTTTACGGAGGCTGAAAAATTGCAGCAGTTCATCTACTGGTCTTTCGGAAGTGTGGGCAACCTCTCTTGGGGGCAGCTTGCGGTGCTGCTCGGGATAATTCTTTTGGGCATCCTATTGAGTATCCTATCCATCAAGGCCCTGAATTCCTTATTGCTCGGCGAAAATTATGCCCGAAGTTTGGGAGTGGACCTGAAAAAATCCCGTTATCTGATCATCATCGCCACAGGCCTTCTCGCCGGAAGCGTCACTGCTTTTGCCGGTCCCATCGCCTTCGTCGGCCTGGCCGTTCCCCATCTAACCCGACAGATTTTCAGCACCACCGACCATAGGATATTGATGCCGGCCGTACTGATTTACGGTGCCATAATCATGTTGCTCTGCGATACGGTGGCGCAATGGCCCAACTCAGCCAGCGTGTTGCCCATCAATGCGATTACCAGTATTTTAGGGGCTCCAGTGGTGATTTGGCTGTTGGTCAGGAAAAGAAGGATGGTTTTTTAGTTTGGATTATGGAACAGAAAAAAAATTCACTCCCAGTTTTGCAGGCGGATAGTCTGGCCATCGGATATCGGGGAAACTCCATTGTAGAAGGCATCCACTTTTCGCTGTTGCCCAGGGAATTAACGGCTATTGTGGGAATCAACGGCATCGGGAAATCCACTTTATTGCGCACTTTGGGAAACATTCAACCGGCCTTAGGCGGAAGCATTTCGATACGGGGAAGGGAGCTCGTAGCGTTCCGTCCCCTTGACCTTGCCAGGGCGGTCAGCTTGGTCTTGACCGAGCCGATTGCTTCCAAAAACCTATCCGTTTTGGAGCTGATCGCGCTTGGAAGGCAGCCCTACACGAACTGGATCGGCAAGTTATCCACAGAAGATAAATCCAAAATCGAGGAAGCCGTGGCCATGCTTCACTTAGAAGAATCGCAACATCGAAAGTGCTTCGAGCTCAGCGACGGCCAATTACAGCGGGTCATGATCGCCCGAGCCCTGGCACAAGATACTGACATCATCCTTCTGGACGAACCGACCACCCACCTCGACCTCTACCACAAAGTACAAATTCTAAAACTGTTAAAATCCATCGCCCACAACACCAAAAAGACCATCCTTTTTACCTCCCACGAAATCGAAATGGCCATCCAACTCTGCGACAAGATGCTGCTGTTAGACGGCCGGGGAAATCCCTTCGGAACCCCCGTTGAACTCATAGATCAAAAAGCCTTTGCATCCCTTTTCCCGAGCGATACCGTTTCTTTTGACGCTTCGACCGGTTCTTTCCGAATCATGGAATAATCGGAAGCTTGTCTGCTCTTCGCTTGGTCAATCGAAAAACCTGCTAATCCCGCTTTCCACGGTCGACCATCCTTATTGGAATACTTCGTTGGCCCGATAAAACTGTTAGAGAACCACGAAGATTCCCCAACATTCCGCACCAAAATAGTATCTTTATCCGCAAGCTTTCGAACACTGATGAACGAATTACCTGAATACGCTATTTATCTGATTATTGGCTTCGTCTGCTCGGCTATAGGCTATTTTTTGGGTAACTACATCCAAGGCCTGAGGACCAAGTCCACCCAAAGTGCGCTGGAGGAGCGGGAGCAGCAATTGAACCATAATCTGACGGCCCTACAACAGCGGCTAGCCGATGTGCAGTCACATAAAACCCACCTGCAATCCGAAAAGGAGCAGCTGGGCAACCAAATCGTTCGCTATCAAGCGGACCTTGAAAACCTGCAACAGAAAAACCGGGAGCAAAAGGAGGAAGTGCAACAACTACAGGAAAAATTTACCAAGGAATTCGAGAACCTCGCCAATAAAATCCTAGAAGAAAAAAGCTTGAAATTTACTGAGCGCAACGAGAAAAACATCAAGAATATTCTTACCCCGCTGAACGAAAAAATCCTGCTGTTCGAGAAAAAGGTGGATGAAAGCCGGAAGGAAAATTTTGGTATTCATCAGGCACTCAGGGAACAGTTGCTCAACCTTCAGACCCAAAATCTCAAAATTACCCAAGAGGCCGAGAACCTGACCAAAGCCCTCAAAGGCGATAGCAAGATGCAGGGCAATTGGGGTGAGCTGGTGCTGGAGCGGGTACTCGAAAAATCGGGACTCGAAAAAGACCGGGAATACACTGTACAGCAAAGCTTTCAACGGGAAGATGGCTCGCGGGTACTTCCGGATGTTATCATCAACCTTCCCGATGGGAAGAAGATGATAGTCGACTCCAAAGTATCCTTGGTTGCCTATGAGCGCATGGTCAACGCCGAGGATGAGTTTCGCGAACGTTTTCTTAACGAACATATCAAATCCCTCCGAAAACACGTGGACCAGCTGTCCGCCAAAAAATATGAGGACCTTTACGCCATGGAGAGTCCCGATTTCGTGCTGATGTTCATCCCCATCGAACCGGCCTTTGCCGTGGCTATCAACAATGACAACTCCCTGTATAACAAGGCATTTGAACAGAACATCGTCATTGTTACTCCATCTACTTTATTGGCTACTTTGCGCACCATCGATAGCATGTGGAACAACGAAAAGCAGCAACGAAACGCCATCGAAATCGCACGTCAGGCGGGCGCTCTGTACGATAAATTCGAAGGCTTTGTAACCGATCTCACCAAGGTCGGCAAGAAGATGGACGACGCGAAGTCGGAGTACCGGGGCGCCATGAACAAGCTGGTCGAGGGCCGTGGAAACATTGTCCGCAGTATCGAAAAACTCAAGAAAATGGGGGCTAAGGCGAAGAAATCTATTCCCGAACGTATCCTCAAACGGGCGGAAGACGAAGAAGATTTAGAGGAAATTGAGCGTGGTAGCACTTAAAAACAAAACCGATGAAAAAAGCAATGTTCGCAGTTTTAGGCGGGATAGCCGTACTATTCGTACTAATTTACACCTTTATCTATTTCGTCACCTTTAGCGACGGGGTCCGTTCCGGTGAACTCATCAAGTTCAGCCACAAGGGCATAATCGTCAAAACCTGGGAGGGCCAGATCAGCCAAGGCATTTCCGGCGCACAGATATTCGAGTTCTCGGTACTGGACAAGGACCAAGAAGTCATTGAAAAACTACAGGAATACCAAGGCGAATACGTAAAATTGGAATATGTCGAACGCTACGCCACCTTCTTCTGGCTCGGCGACACTAAATATTTTATCACTAGTGTCGAAAGGGATCAATCCCCTCATTTTCGGAGGTAATGTCACGGAAAAATTTTCTGCTAGCGATGCATTCGTAAAATCCGAAGTTTCCTCTTTTGAAATCCCATTTTCGAAGGTCGGATTACGTTTTGGTTACCATAATTTGGTTATTAATGAATAGGATGCAAAGTCCCATTGGGCGGTCCCGGATTTCGTCTTCCATTTATCGGATAGGCTTTATTGCTTATTTTTGGATACCAATTAGAAGCA
>JBAUIP010000097.1:0-2800 GCA_049683055.1 Pricia sp. | reverse complement strand
CCCTAAACCAAGACCTTGCCGCAAGCGCAGGTACTTTCGCAGACCGAGGTCTTTCTGAAGAAACGGGCTCTTTCGAACTTAACGAACCTACGTCCCCAACAGAGACTCCGGTCAGAAGGCTACAATGGCTGCAGCCCATGCTGAAAATCGCAAGTGTCTTTTTCATCGGACTCGGAATATACTATTTCATGATGTTCGATCAAATGACAGAGGTACAGACCTTGGTCGCCGAAAAAACGACCATAGAACTTCCCGATGCTTCAAAAGTGACCTTGAACGCCTTGTCGGAAGTCCGCTATAACAAAGGTGCATGGAGCGAGAAGCGGGAAATCGAACTTGACGGGGAAGCCTTTTTCGACGTCGCCAAGGGCGCGACCTTTGATGTTGTGACCGATGCGGGTACCATCAGCGTGCTAGGAACAGAGTTCAACGTAAAGAATCGCGGCGCGTTCTTCGAAGTCGCCTGTTACGAAGGACCCGTACGGGTGGTCACGGCCGATCACACCGAAATATTGAAGGTGGGCGATAATTTCAAGCTTTATAAGGGTGATGCGGTAAAAGGCCGTCATTCCCAAGACACTCCCCTTTGGACCGATAACATGAGTGATTTTCAGCGTATTCCCTTGTCTCAGGTGTTGGCCGAACTGGAACGGCAGTATGGTGTAGACACCCTAATAGAGAATATCGATACCGACCAATTGTTTACAGGAGCCTTTGTTCACAATAATCTAGAAAATGCCCTCAAATCGATTTCCGAGCCCCTGAACCTCGACTATGAGATAATAAACCCGGATCAGGTGCGTTTAAGTAAACGTGAGTAAAAACCTACTTTTTGTACTATACCTTACGTTAGTATTCCATATTCCCCATAGCTTTGCCCAAGGTGCCGATACGACCGAGCCCTTGGGCAAAGTACTTTCGGTGCTACAGGAACGGTTTAAGGTACAGTTCAATTATGCATCTTCCCTTGTTGACCCGGTTACGGTAACGCCACCCGAAGAATCGCTGAGTCTTGAGGAATGGGTCGCCTACCTGAGCGAGGAAAGCGATCTGAAATTCGTTTTCGTATCGGATAAAATTATTTCCATCAGTAAAAAGAAAATCCGGTTATGCGGATATATTAAGGATAAGGATAGCGGGGAAACTCTACCTTACGTTACCGTGCAGTTCGGAAAAAAAGGTTCTATCGCCGATGAGGATGGCTTTTTTGAAATTGAGGTCGCTTCCCTAAACGAAAATATCGCAATCAGTCATATCGGCCATAAAACGCTGGAAAGGGATGCGCGATATTTTAAGGAAGATGGATGTGGCACGCTCTACTTGGTTCCCAATCACGTACAGCTGACGGAAATAGTGCTCTACGACTACCTCATCCGCGGAGTCGATAAACTGGACGATGGCTCTTTGGAAATCAATTTCGACAAGTTCAGTATCCTTCCGGGTCTGATCGACAAAGATGTTCTCCACTCCGTACAGGCGCTTCCGGGCATACAGAGCATCGACGAGACGGTGTCGAACATCAATATCAGGGGCGCAAGCAACGACCAGAACCTCATTTCCTGGGACGGAATCAAGATGTACCAGTCCGGCCACTTCTTCGGCCTGATTTCCATGTATAATCCCCATATCACCAAAAAGGTAGAACTGCGCAAAAATGGGAGCAGTGCTTCCGAGACCGATGGCGTTTCCGGTACCATCGCCATGAAGACCGAAGAGCGCATCAATACCGATTTCAAAAGCGAGGTCGGGGCCAATTTTATCGATGCCAACGCTTTTGTGGATGTACCTCTCGGGGAAAGGGCATCCGTTCAGGTCGCGGCCCGCAAGGCTATCAGCGATTTTGTAAGTACGCCGACCTATTCGGAGTATTTTGACCGCATTGCGCAGGACACCGAGCTGGAACAAAATATGGCGGCCGTCAGGAATTCAGACATGGCCTTTGATTTCTATGATACCTCGTTTCGCCTACTTTATCATCCATCCGAAAAAGACCGCCTTCGGGCCAACTTTATCTAACCGCCAATGAGGTGGTCTTCAACGAAAGCGCGGAAATATCAGGGGAGCTAGAAATCCGAGAAAGCAACCTCGAACAGGGAAGCCTGGCCGCCGGAATCCAATACCAACGTGATTGGTCGGAAGATTTCACCACGGAAATCGAGGTGTACAATACCGACTACAAGCTTAGGGCGGTCAATTCGAACGTACTCGACAACCAGCGGTTTCTACAGGAGAATAAGGTGTCGGAGACCGGTGCGAAGGTACAGGGAAGCCATCTTTTGAACCCCCGGATGCAATGGACGAACGGCTACCATTTCGTGGAGACCAAGGTATCTAATCTTGACGATATCGACGACCCGCGATTTGTGCTATTGGAAGCGGAGGTATTGCGTGCCCACGGTCTGTTTTCGGAATTAGGGCTCTCATCCAACGATTCCAAAACCCGGTTGAATCTCGGCCTACGCTTCAATTATCTGAGCAAGTTCCAAAAACAGTTATGGGAGCCCCGCCTGAGTTTCAACCACGGTTTCGGTCAAGGTTTCAATCTGGAGGTACTCGGCGAGTTAAAACACCAAAGCACCTCGCAGGTCATCAATTTCCAAAATGACTTCTTGGGAGTCGAAAAACGAAGATGGCAACTGTCAGACGATGAGGCCATTCCCGTGATTACAAGCAGACAGGCATCCTTAGGCCTCAGCTACAACCGGTATGGATGGTTGGTCGACATGGTACCGTTCTATAAAACTGTGGAGGGAATAACTACTCAAAGCCAAGGTTTTCAGGACAGTTATGAGTTTGCTAG
>JBAUIP010000096.1:0-2652 GCA_049683055.1 Pricia sp. | reverse complement strand
GAGTAAATCCGGGCCTTGCGCAGTTCCTTCTTGAATTTCTTTTTTTCTATCCCCAGTAATCCGCAGAACTCAAGGGTGTCGAGCTCCCTTACCTCCCGTGGAATGACCATCACGTCGTAGGCAGGGTCATTGCCCACTAACAATTCCCCATTGCGGTCATAAATATAGCCTCGTTCGGGATAGTCATAAACGCGCTTGATGGCCGGATCTTCCAATACCTGGTCAGGGGAAAAACTGAATATCTGTAGATAGGATAATCGACCGATAAACGTGATTCCGATGATAACGATAATGGAAGAAAGGAGTAGCTTTTTCAACTATAATTCTATTTTCAAATTTTACACTTTCCGTTCACTCTTTTCTTACACTAAAAAGTGAGCCGAAAAGCAAGCAAAGTATCAGGGTGACCGCCCCCGTCGCCAATACTTTCTTCAAAATTAATAGGAAATTCGCCAAACTAAAAATTTCCAGCCCGAAGAAGACCAAGTGGTGCACTACAATCAATAACGCCAAAAACGTAATTTGTTGTATACGAGTGGTGTTACTTAATTTAAAACTCTGGAATTCAAAGTTCACCCCGAAGACAAAACGCATGATGGCCGGCCGCATGTAGGCGATGGTAATGGTCGAAGCCGCGTGTATCGCCATGGTATCGGAAAAGAAATCGATTGAAAATCCCAATAAAAAACCCAACCCGATAAAGGCCGCCCGATTCTCTTTGATGGGATACCAGTACAAAAATAGGATGTAAACCATCGGATTGATAAACCCGAAAAAGTTGAGCCGATTGAAAACCAGCACCTGCACAAGTACCAGCAGTACGAAACGGACGACGTTCAAAAAGTAGGAATTACTGACCATCTTCCGTTTGTTTTTCCAGCTCCCTGATTTCCTCACGGAATTCGTTGTTCACGATGTACACACTTTTGATGTCCGTCATGTCGTTGAAAAGGGCCACGTCGATGCTATAAAAACTTTGGGAGGTATTAAGGTCGAACTTACGGATCGTACCCACCGGCACGCCTTCGGGAAAAATACTGCTCATACCTCCGGTAACGATGGTATCGCCCACGGTTAGGGGAACCAGCCGGGGAATGTCGACCAACTGCACCACGTCATATCGTTTCATATCCCATACCAGCGAGCCGAAATGGTCTGTATTCTTAATCTTGGCGTTAATATTGGATTTTTCGTTCAAAATACTCTGCACGGTCGCAAAATTACTGGACGTATTTTCCACGATGCCAAGAATTCCCCGGCTGGTAATAACGCCCATATCTTCTGCGACGCCATCGTTTTCTCCCTTATCGATCGTGACGTAGTTACGGGGGTCGGCAAAACTGTTCTTGATGACCTGGCCGGTCGTGATGGTATAAGTTCGCTGCATGGAATCAAGAACGATAGAATCGCTTTCGCCCCGATTGAACAGCAGGTCGCGCAGGCGCTTATTCTCCTGCATCAGTTTTTGGTTCTCTTGGTTGAGCCCAAAGTAGGAAGATACATCGTTCGACGTCTCCAGAATATTACCGGTTAGCCAATTCGAGGAGTTGAAAAATCGCGATTGATGGTAGGAATGCGATTGGATGGTAAAACCCAGGGATACAATCATCAGAAAGATATAAAGAAGGAAATTCTTATATCGTATGATAAAGTTGATGATCTGCTGCATGCCCCGCGCGGTTTACTTTATCAGGATGCTCTTATACCGCTCCAAATTCTTTAGGGAAATCCCAGTTCCCCGTACAACGGCCCGCAAGGGGTCTTCCGCTATATAAACGGGAAGGTCCGTTTTTTGGGATAGCCTTCGGTCCAGTCCCCTGAGCATCGAACCGCCGCCGGCGAGGTAGATTCCCGTATTGTAGATGTCCGCAGCCAGTTCTGGCGGCGTCTGGGAAAGTGTTTCCATAACGGCATCCTCGACACGGAGGATGGATTTGTCCAAGGCCTTGGCAATTTCGCGATAGGATATCTGCACCTGCTTCGGTTTCCCGGTCAGCAAATCACGACCTTGTACGGATTTATCGTCCGGGGGACTCTGCAAATCTTCCGTAGCCGATCCGATTTCGATTTTGATATTCTCTGCGGTCGCTTCGCCTACATACAGGTTATGCTGTGTGCGCATGTAGTAAATGATATCGTTGGTAAAGACATCTCCTGCAATCTTGACGGATTTATCACAAACGATACCACCTAACGCAATAACTGCGATTTCGGTAGTACCCCCGCCAATATCGACAATCATATTTCCTTTGGGCTGCATGATATCCAGGCCAATACCGATGGCGGCGGCCATGGGTTCGTGAATGAGATAGACTTCCTTGCCATTAACACGTTCGGCGGATTCCTTTACTGCGCGCATCTCCACTTCGGTGATGCCCGAGGGAATACAGATAACCATTCGTAAGGCGGGCGGAAACCATTTTTTCTTGAGGGCGGGAATGTTTTTGATGAACATATTGATCATCTTCTCAGAGGCGTCAAAATCCGCAATGACCCCATCTTTCAAGGGCCGTATGGTCTTGATGTTTTCGTGGGTCTTGCCCTGCATCATGTTGGCCTCTTTTCCTACGGCGATAATCTTGCCCGAAATACGGTCGCGCGCGACGATAGACGGACTGTCGACAACGACCTTGTCCATATGAATGATAAGGG
>JBAUIP010000095.1:0-7061 GCA_049683055.1 Pricia sp. | reverse complement strand
ACTTTTGAAAACCAATTGCCCAGAAATTTCGTACGTATTCACCAAAGCTATATCGTGAATACGGATTACATTTCGCGGATTAGCTACGGCAAGTCCATCTGCACCCTAAAGCAGAGCAAAACGCAGTTGCCCTTCTCGAAATCCTACCGATCCAACATTGACGGATTGAAGAAAATTCTTTCAAAAAACACGATTTCTTCCCTTAATTGATAAAATTCTCTTAAAATCCGTTCGTACACTCACAGAACGGGTACGTTTACTAGCATTCTTTTTTCACGCTGTTCCTAGGGAGGTTTTGATACTAGTTTAGCAGTATCAAAAAAACAATAACCCCCTAAAAACGTTTTATTATGAAAAAAGTAGCCAGTATTTTTGCAGTAGTAGTTATGAGTGTCGGACTTTTCGCTTCTTGTGAATCGGAAACCAGTATTGAGGATAGCGATGCACTTTATGAGTTGGAAGTAGAGGCCAATCGAGATGGAGATATAGTGAAGACTACATCTAGACAATAAAACAAAAAACATTTCTATAGAAAAATGCCTTAAATTTGTTTAAGGTATTTTTTTTGGAATATTTCGAAGCACATGAATTTTTTTGACCCCATCAATTGGAAACTTTTCATCTGTTCCTGCATCAGTTCGTTGATGCTCCTTTCATGCAATTTTAGCCAAAATAATTCTGGCTCCCTTTCGAATGAATCAAAAGTGGATTCGTTGTTTTCGTTAATTAAACAAGGGAGAAATACAGAATTATCTTACAATTCTAGGGAAGCCAAGCTAAATCAGGTATTGGCTCAACTTACAAATTTAGAAAACGACTCTTCCGAAACGAAGATTTACTCCAGGTTGTCACTAGCATTTTTAAAATTGGGGGATTCCTCTAGTTTTAGAAAAACAAATGCAAAAACTATAAATTTAGCTATCCAAACCAACGATAGCGTGACCCTTGCCGAAACCAATTGGGATTTGGCGGATTTCTATAGAACAGCATCGTTTGCCGATAGTGCCTACTACCATTACTCGGAAGCGCAAAAGATTTATCAGTTGCTTAAAGACGATAAAAACAACGCCATTATGTTAAACAATATGGCCATCGTACAGGCGGATATCAAGGACTATACAGGGAGTGAAATTACCACCATCAGGGCCATAGAGATTTTGAAGCCTATTGAAGACTACCAACAACTATATACCAGTTATAACAATCTCGGCTCGGTAGCAAAGGAACTAAAGGAATATGATCGCTCCTTAGAATACTATCAGGAAGCCTTAAACTATCTGGTAAATTTAGAGAATAGCAGTAATTTGGAGTTAGATACCAAGAACAACATTGGTATGGTTTATCAAGAACAAGGGAATTATGAGGAATCCATAGCTTATTATGAAGAAGTTTTGAGCGATAAATCACTTCAAAAAATTTATCCTGAAGAATATGCGACCGTCATAGGCAACTTAGCCTACAGTAAATCAGTACTCAATAAAGATGCCGATTTGTCAAACCAGTTTACCAAAGCCATTCAAATTCAAGACAGTCTTAATGATGCTCAGAGAATATCCTTAACCCATTATTATTTTTCAGAATATTATTTAGATAGAAGAGATACCCAACAAGCCTTAACCCAAGCCAATGAAGCCTTGAAATATGCCAAAAAAGCGAACAACAACGAACGCATCCTACGAACCTTGCAATTATTGACACGCGTAAATCCTCAAAACTCCTCTGCTTATAACCAACGCTACATCACCCTGAACGACAGTCTTCAAGAAGAAGAACGCCAAGTACGGGACAAATTTGCCCGCATCCGTTTTGAGACTGACGAATATATCGCGGAAAACGAGACCTTGGCGAGCGAGAAGCAGTTATGGACCGGTATCGCTTTTACCATCTTTCTACTAGGAGGCTCGGCTGTCGTCATTTTCAATCAGCGGTCCAAAAACCAAAAACTCCGCTTTCAACAGGCGCAACAGGCCGCGAACCAAGAGATTTTCAACCTTATGCTAGCTCAAAAAGAAAAAGAGGAAGAAGGTAAAAAAGCGGAACAAAAACGAATTTCCGAGGAACTGCACGATGGGGTCCTGGGGCGTATGATGGGTTCTCGAATGGTACTTACAGGCCTCAATCAAAAAAGCGACCAAGAGGCCGAACTTCAGCGTAAAAAGGCCATCGATGCCCTTCAGGAGGTCGAAAAGGAGATTCGTGATATTTCTCACGAGCTCAGTCATTCGGCCTATCGCAAGATGCAGGATCTGATGCTCTCGCTACAGGATTTGATGAAAACAATCGAGAACGGTTCGAATATCAAATGTCATTTGGTCTATGATGAACAAAAAGATTGGGATGCACTTAAGGGCGAAATTAAAATTAACGTCTACCGCATGATTCAAGAGATTATACAAAATTCCGTTAAACACGCGCAGTGCCAAAATGCGACCGTTACCTTCGCCCTAGATAATGATATCCTCAAAATTGACATTGCCGACGATGGTAAAGGATTCAGTACCAAAAGAAGAAAAAAGGGCATCGGAATGCGCAATATATCCTCCCGTATGGAAAAATTGAACGGGAAATGGCATATAGATAGTGTTCCTGGAAAAGGTACGACCGTGGCGCTGCGAATTCCTATTACCTGCTCCAAATCCTCAAAGCCCGTGTCCCGGAATCCCGGAAAACCACAGCTTGCCGATCAAGTATAACCGATAATGAAGCGATAGACTATGAGCGACCTGATACGCATACTTGCCGTAGACGATCATGAGATGATCGTTCTCGGATACAAATATACCCTCGAGGCCAGTACCTTTGAAAATTTTGAAGTGGTAGTACACACCGCACCCAGCTACGAGGCCGGTAAGGCTGAAATCGAGAGTTCCGCAAAGCGATTGCCCTACGATATTATTCTATTGGATATTCAAATGTTTCCAGAAAGCGCGAAAGAAGAACGCGGCGGGGAGGACTTAGGCCTATTGGTGAAGGAAATCTCCCCAACTTCAAAAGTGATTTTCCTATCCTCTTTCAGCGATAGCTACCGTATCAACAACATCCTGAAAAACGTGAATCCGGATGGATACATGGTGAAATCGGAGGTCGATGCAAAAACGTTGCAGGCCATGGTCAAAACGGTTTTGGAGAATCCGCCTTACTACACAGCGGCGGCCTTGCAGGCCATTAGAAGGAAAATGGCCAATGAGGACCAAATCGATGAGCGGGATAAGAAAATTCTCTATCAATTATCCATTGGCACCAAAACCAAGGATATTTCTACTTTGGTCGCAGCGGCCAGCACCACGGTTGAAAACCGGAAACGCCAGCTAAAAATCATGCTCGGTGTGGAGAACGGCAACGATTTTGCCCTGATCGAAGAAGCTCGCAAACGCGGATTTATTTGATTGAAGTAGTTTAGGTTAATTCAGGTTTATATGTATAAATTCAGTCCTTAACATTAAATGATAGATTAGTCTTTTGTCAACTCCCGTTCTTCAAACTTTAACTTTTTTGTAAGTAATTGAAATACATATACTTATGGAATAGTGTGGCTTCAACTTAGAAAAACCCCAGTTTTTCTGTGGTTTTTCTTTGTCCGATAAGTGGCTTGGGCATTTATTTTTGTTTGTCAATTGAACCACTCTATACATAACTATGCCACTCTATCTCGACAGCTTTAAAAACAATCCTCCAGAAGGCTTCAATAGCGACCTGAATATTGAAGGGTTGGGTGCCTTTCAAAAAAGCTTGGAAAAGTACTTTTTCGCTCAGGTTACCATCCGTAATTGTTCTTCACAGAAAACTGCGGTACAACTGGCTATCGAACTTGATTGTAACTTAAGCCTCGTTGAAATGCTATTCCATTTCAACAAAAAGTCTTGGGGAAACTTCAAACAAGGTGAATCTTCTTTCAAGCAACTGATGGAAGAGCTGATGGAGGAGAACGAGAAAGAACTGGACGTCGAAGAGTTCACGCTTTTTCTGAAGGATACAACCATTGTCATACATAGAATATATGACAACAGTATTACCGAGCAGCTCAACGGTCTTTTTACCGAAATCGGAAAGCACTATGTTCACCTGAGCAAAGGCTTGACCGAGACTCCCTATGAAATCTATATTCCTGTGTTTGAAGAGGGATGCGGCTCAGGCAATGACACTTTGCTACAGAACATTGAAGACGGAAACCACTCCAAGGAAGATTACCTAAAATACTGGGGACTTTACTGCGAATCGGAGGATGATGCCGTTATCTACGATCTGAAGAACAACCGTATCGAACAGGGCGATTTGTTTATGCTCAACCACTAAGAAGATTTTCACCCCTCAAGTAATTCGGGTCCCATCATAAAAGGTTACCAAAACCTAAAATGGCAAGGGCTATTTGTGCCCTAGCCTGCTGTATGAACTCCAGATTAATAACTGTAAACATTTTTTGTGCTACCGAAAATCTCTTTCCTCAGGTCTATTATTCCGCAAGCTGACCATGATGTTCCCAATAAACAATCGATAACTTCTTGAATGGCTTGAGTGAATCCAAAATCAAGTGACTATTAGCGACGATTTCTTTCTCTTCAATAATTGAACAGTGCCCTGCCCTTCATCAGCTCGTTCACCTTCTTTTTGACTTCCTTAATTTTTGTCTCGGTCTCGGAATGGGTCAGTACCTCATCCACTAAATCGACAATGGTGGCCATATCGTCTTCCTTGAGCCCTCTTGTGGTAATGGCTGCGGTTCCGAAGCGGATTCCAGAGGTGACGAAAGGGGATTTATCATCGAAAGGCACCATGTTTTTATTCGCGGTAATATCCGCCTCCACTAAGATTTTTTCAGCATCCTTGCCGGTAATTTCCTTGTTTCTCAGGTCGATAAGCATCATGTGGTTGTCAGTCCCTCCAGAGATAATCTTATAATCTTTGGCAACGAAAGCGGCCGCCATGGCTGCGGCATTTTTTTTCACCTGAAGCATGTAGTCCATGAATTCGTCGGTCAGGGCCTCCCCGAAAGCAATGGCCTTTCCGGCGATAACATGCTCTAGTGGCCCACCTTGGTTACCCGGGAAAACAGCCATATCCAATAAATTGGACATCTTCTTCAGCTTTCCGCTTTTCAGTTTTTGACCGAAGGGATTATCGAAATCGGTACCCATCAAAATGAGTCCGCCCCTCGGTCCGCGCAAGGTCTTGTGGGTGGTAGTGGTTACGATATGGCAATGGGGAATCGGATCGTTGAGGATGCCCTTGGCAATCAAACCCGCCGGATGGGCGATATCGGCCAGCAACAGGGCGTCTACGCTATCAGCTATTTTGCGAAAGCGTTCGAAATCCATATCACGGGAATAGGCGGAGGCACCGGCGATGATCATCTTCGGTTTTTCCTTCGTGGCGATTTCTTGGATGGCGTCATAGTCCAACAGGCCGGTTTCTTTATCTACACCATAAAAAACGGGATTGTAAAGCCGTCCGGAAAAATTTACGGGGGAGCCGTGGGTCAGGTGTCCTCCGTGGGATAGATCGAATCCCAAAATTGTATCGCCGGGTTGTAGGCAGGCGTGGTAGACAGAAGCATTGGCCTGCGATCCGGAATGCGGTTGCACATTGGCATATCCCGCCCCGAAAAGTTCCTTGGCGCGGTCGATGGCCAGTTGTTCGATTTTATCGACCACCTCGCATCCGCCGTAATACCGTTTCCCGGGATAGCCCTCAGCGTATTTGTTGGTCAGTACCGATCCGGCTGCCTCCATCACTTGGGGACTGGTAAAATTTTCGGAAGCGATCAGCTCGATTCCGTTTATCTGGCGTTCCTTTTCCTCTTCTATAAGTTCAAAAATTCGGTTGTCACGTGCCATAGGTATACTTTCTGTTAAATGAGCTGCAAAAATACGAATTGCTGTTCGCAGCACCGTACAAAATAATATATTTGAATGGGATTTTATTAAATAATAATCAACATTGGCGGTCTCCCAATCCCAAAAGGCCGGATAGGTTCGCTCCAAAATAATCAACGATAATGTCATACCGGTTCAACGACCGGCCAACTATAAAAATATCATGAGCATTCCCGCAAACGACCCCGACCGAAAAACCTGGCTTCCCGTACCGGTAAATTCCGACTTTCCGATACAGAACATTCCCTTTGGCGTTTTTCTGACACGGGACGACATCATTACCATCGGCACCCGTATCGGCGACCATGCCGTCGACCTCGGCGCCCTGCACCAGCTAGGCTATTTCAAGGATATTCCTCTGACGGATGACATTTTTCAACAGGATACCCTGAACGATTTTATTTCGGACGGTCCCGTCACTTGGCGCCGTGTTCGCCAGCGGATCAGCGATATTTTCGAAACAGGAAACAGCCAACTACGGGACAACCAAGAGCATCGGGATGCCGTATTGTTCAGGATGGATGAAATCGAGATGCAACTGCCCGTACAGATTGGCGACTACACTGATTTTTATTCCAGCAAAGAGCATGCGACCAACGTAGGAAGCATGTTCCGCGACCCCGATAATGCCCTATTGCCCAATTGGTTGCACCTTCCGGTCGGATATCATGGAAGGAGCTCGACCATCGTTCCCGGCGGCACCCCTATTCGCCGACCTCAGGGGCAAACACTGCCGAAGGACGCCACCGAACCAGTATTCGGGCCATCCCAAAAAGTGGATTTCGAACTCGAAATGGCCTTTGTCACTACGGATGCCAACGCTCTCGGCGAACCGGTTCCCATCAAAGAGGCGGAGAATCATATCTTTGGAATGGTCCTTTTCAATGACTGGAGCGCGAGGGACATCCAAACCTGGGAATATAAGCCGCTCGGACCTTTTCTATCCAAAAGTTTTGCCTCCTCGATATCGCCATGGATCGTTACCTTCGAAGCGCTAGAACCCTTTCGAGTGGAGAGTCCCGAGCAAAATCCACAGCCCCTACCCTACTTGCGACATGTAGGAAAGCACAGTTTCGACATCCATCTCGAGGTGGACCTAACCCCAGATCAAGGCCAACCGACCACCATAAGCCGATCCAACCACAAATACCTCTACTGGACGATGGCCCAGCAACTTGCCCACCACACGGT
>JBAUIP010000094.1:0-5061 GCA_049683055.1 Pricia sp. | reverse complement strand
GGGTAATGCCGTCAGAACCCATAAAAAACTCTCTGAACGTCTTTTCCTTTTCTGGAATACCGTGTAGGTGTTCTTTAACAAAATCGGAATCTCCCCAATGCAGGCAATAGAATGAGTCATTGCGACGTTCTATCCAAGTCTTTAAATTTAAATCTATAAGTTGCTGGGGGACATTACCGCTTCTGGTGAGGACCCATTCCGGGGTCGTAGTTGAATAAATATGTGTTACCGTGTATTTAAAAGAAAAATCAAATGTCACATTAGGTATATCGATCAGCGATTGAAAATTAGATGCTACTTCTTCAGCACCAGCACCATGATATCTATGGATCAAGGTAACATTGCGCTCTGGGTTCGCTTTTGCAAAATGTAAAACTCCTTTACCGTACGTGGCCCATGTCCAATCAGCTTCTTCATGGTTGCTCAAGGGAAACAAATTTTCTCCTGCCGTAACACCAAAGCCGGTTAAATCGGGATATGTTTCAAATAATTGTGTCGTGCATTTTCGCATGTATGCAATCGTTTTTGGATTTTGTGGATTGTTGTCAATACCATATTCACCTGTTGCTCCATATGTATAAATATTCCAGCTATAGATATAAAATTCAAAACCTCTGTTTTTAGCTAGAGTCATGACTTTTTTCTAAAATGAAATCTTGTCATCAATAGACATTTCTTTATAAAATCCTTCAAAACCCTCTACATTTTGGATAGCTACATCAGGATAATCAGTCAACTTAATCATAGATGTAAAAGGGTGTAAAGACCATAATGAAATGGCGTTGTATCTATGTCTAGCCAATTCACTGAACATAGTTGACCAGAAATCCAAATCCCAAACAGATTCTATGGCCTTTCTTGGAGAGGTACCTCGATAATCATCTTCGTTAAAGCGGCTACCGTAGTAAGTGGGGCTTGGTTTATCAAATGGGAAATTCCATTTAATTCCACGTTTGAGCATATTTGGCTGTTGCTCTTCATTGAACGATGTTTCAGTTCCGTATAAATTAATGTTCTCTGCCAATTGCAGACCACCATACATAGCTCCATTTATATCGCCACCAACAATCCAGTGAGTTTTCTTACCCCAATTAGCTGTATGTAATACGAAGGACTGTTCCCCTAAATTTGGTAGGGGTTCTTCTTCATTGAAATTCGGCTTTATTCTAGCAATATCAGACTGAAGAAGAATGACTACTTTCCTATTATCATACTTTGATGTTAAATCATCAATATCCAAAAGCTCAACATCAAACCCCTTTTGTTCATATGCTGCTTTGATATCATTTGTGACAAACTCCAGCTGACTGATTTCCCGGTCACTAAAAATTCCAATGGTTAGAGAATATGATAAGTATGGTGAGAGAGAAAAATGTAGCGCTAAAACAAAAAGTAGCTTATTCATCTCAATTAAATTATTATTTAGAGTAAATTTTCAACCGATACAATTTCTTAAAGCTATCATTATTAGAGCGTCAAACCATCCTGTGCTATACTGCTTAAGCACCTGAAAGCCTCAATCGACCCTAATCACTACATCGATAATTGGGCAAAGGTGTTCCATTAAAAATCCCCTCGATAAAAACCTTACCGAAGGGAAGAACTAACTCAAACTAACTAATCTTTAAGTCTTATTAGCTCATGGATTGGGCTGAGGATAAGGTTTGTTGCGAACCGGACCGTTTAAAGAATGCCCGATACCGTTACTCAATACATAATTATAGTTTCTTATTCGCTCACCACGGGAAGTTGCAGAAGAGGGAAGAGGTGCCGGAGCAGTGTTAATATCAACATTGTAGCGTTGATCCCTTCTCATTATTATTATTCCGTCCTCACCTGGTATTAAGGTCTGAAATTCATAATTTACATCTCTTTCAGAAAGAGTCAATTGATTGACGAACGAATTAAGGATATGGTATCTCAGAATTATTCTTAGCACATCCAAATCTGCTCTTGCCAAAACCTGTTCGGGGGTTTCCCCCTCTGCGACTTCGGCCGAACCTGTTATCAATTCTATCACATTTCCATCTCCCTCAAAAGCTCTATTATTCAAAAAAAGATAGGTTCTATCATTTGTAGACCCATTGTAGTCATCTATGACACCGGCTGCTTCGATAGCCGCAACCATATAATTATAGAGATCTCCGCTCAGTTCGCCTTCTTCGGTCAATTGACGGTTTTGTTGCAAGAACTGCCACGCGGTAATATCGGAAAAAGGATCTTCTATGTTCACGTCAGGCATAAAGGTAAATCCTTCCTGTAGCTCGAGATTACAACCTAAGAATGAGAACGATAGGAGTGCTAGGACTATAAGTTTAAGAGGCTTGAGTTTTTTCATCGCTTTTCTGTTTGTCAAAATAATTATTAATAGCCTGGAGTCTGCTCTAAAAGAGGGTTCTCTATAAGGTGCTCCTCAAAAATGGGTAAAAGCAAGGTCTGTTCAGTCAAACTATTTCCTGTTTGTAATGTATCTAAAATTTGATTCATCACCTCGATGGCTTTATCATTTCTACGAAGGTCCCACCATCTTTCCGCTTCGCCCAGGAGCTCCAATTGGCGTTCATCAAGGATATAGTTCTCCCTTTCGTCGAGGGTAGCACCGAATTCTGCGGCATCGACCAATGGAAGTTGTCGGGCCGTTCTGATTTGGTTGACGATTTCCAATGCGCGAGCATCATTGCCCAAACGATTCTCTACCTCTGCGAGCAACAACAATATTCCGGCATATCGATAAATTACAATATCACTATCGTCTAAATCTTGGTTATAGTTACTTTTGTTGTATTTCGCTAATCTAGCCTCTCCCGGTAACAAGTCTCCAATACCCTGAACACCGTCCTCCCTGCAAAAATAAAAGCGCCAATCGCCATATATGAACGATCGCTCTCCCGTTAAGGCATCCGTTTGTGTTAACACTGGGTCTGTGTCAGGATATTTATTGACCCAAAGTGTGGAATCTATCGGAAACTTTTCTGTCCATTTATTTTCAAGTATAGAGGATAAATAAAAAGAAGGTAAACCAGCGAAAAACAGGGAAAATATACCTGAGCGGTTGGCTCTCAGTTGACCGGGGTTGTCACGCGCTTCGCTCAAATCGTACCTAATCGAAAATATAAGTTCGGGGCCTGTCATAACCTTTTCAGGACCCCCGCCATCACCGGTGTCGTTCAAAAATAGGTCTTGCCATCCTTGGGCCGTTTCCACCAGACTGTATTCGTTAAGGTCGATAATGTTCTCTAAAGCTGTCTTGGCACTCTGATCATCTCCAATCCAGGCATAAACGTCAGCTTGCAATCCCCAAATACTTGCCAGAGAGAAGCGATAAGGGTCATTGAAATTTTCCATATTTTCTTCTGCGGCCAGCATGTCTGGAATAATCACTTCGTTTAAAATCGTGTTGCTGTCGGTTCTGGGCCTTCGAAGTTCTTGATTCTGATTTTCAATCGGCTCGACAAAGAGCGGAACAGAGCCCCAAGTTTTAACGGCCTGAAAATAGGCATAGGCGCGTATAGCATATGCTTCCGCTAACAGACTGGAGTTGAAACCCTCTATTTGAGGAACATACTTTATAGCTAAGTTCGCTCGATTGATCATTTCGTAGTAGTCATTCCATCGCAGAACATTTCCGTTTCCTGGGGTTATGGTATTGTTCAGAAGTTCTAAATCATCAGCACTTGCAGAACCTTCGCCTTGGGTAAAATTATCGGATCGGAACTCTCCCCAGTAATAATGCTTCAGCCTGAAACTGGATTGCATACCATCATATATTCCGACAACACCGGATTCAGCATCACCATTGTTGCGCCAAAAATTTTGTGGAGCTATCTCACTTGCGGGTTGTTCGTCTATAATATCCTCACAGGAAACCATTCCTACTATTGCTGCCATGAAAAGCATAACAACTACTATTTTCCTATTTTTTATAATCATTTTCATATTGCCAAAATTTGTTATTCGCTATAATTGAAAGCTAAGTCCCATAATAATTTCCCTATCGTTCGGATATCTGAGCTGGTCAAGTCCGGGTGTTAATGGATTCCCACGGTTTCCCAATTCGGGATTGTACCCAGGATAATTTGTCCAGGTGAAGAAATTATTCAAGGAAACATTGAAAGACATTCTTTTGAGCCATCCCAATTTATCTATCAGAGATTTCGGCATATTATAATTCAGTCGAACAAAGCGTAGTTTTATATAGCTACCATCGGTAACGAAGAAACTATTGGGACGTTCCCTGTTCTGTGGCACACGGTTCAACCTAGGGTATACGGTCATGTCGCCCGGGTTCATCCATGCGTTTTCGATTCGATCTGGCCCCGGTGTCTCATTACTGGAGTTTAAGTCGTCTCTCTGTTCATCATACCGACGGTATATATCGTTGCCCAAAGTATAGTCGAACAAAAAGCTGAGGCTTAAATCTTTATAAATAAATTCATTTGAAAAACCACCGAAGAATTTAGGAAGACCGTTGCCAATGGTCTGACGATCATCGGCAGTAATATTAAAATCTCCGTTAACATCATCCCAGATGATATCCCCGCCCTGTAAAACGTTATTCGCATTTTCCAATTGATTGAAATCTCCTGTGAATTCTTGACCATTTAAGGTGTAATTAACGAAATCTCCGTTGGCATCGAAATTAGGTGTAAGCTGAACACCGTCATCAGTAAAAGCGTTGGATTCGTCATATCGAAAAATACCCAAATTTTTAAAGCCATAAATATTTCCGATCGGCTCACCTTCTTCTACGCGGTATTGACCTGCTTCAAACGGTGTGCCCCCTGCCAATTGTGTAACTTCGTTTTCCTGAAAGCTAAAGTTGAAACTACTGTTCCAGCGGAAATCCTCCGTTTGAAGAATCGTCCCGTTGATGCTCAAATCAATTCCGCGATTCTCCAAAGAACCTACATTTCGGCGTATACCACCGAACCCGGTCTCTTCAGGCAAGGGTACATTTGCCAATAAATCGGTAGTGTTTTTTTTCCAAACATCGAAGTTTAGAGTCAAACGGTTTCGGAACATACCCAGATCAAAGCCTAAGTTGACGGATTCGGTCTCTTC
>JBAUIP010000093.1:0-2260 GCA_049683055.1 Pricia sp. | reverse complement strand
CCCTAGAGACGTCCAGCACTTTTTCCCCTAGAAAGGAGTCCAATTTGATTTCCGTTATTTTGGGCTTGAATGCACCGGAAGTTTCATAAGGTATTTTGGCACGATCCGCCAAATGGTCCGCTTCGGTCACCGAGGAAAAGAAAGATCGGCTCCCCAAAATCGAGGGAGAGCGAAAGCCTCCTTTGATAGCGAGATACCCCCGAAACCCGTTCTTCAGTTTTCCGTAAGAAAGAATATCCCCTTTCTCGACCTTTACCACTTGATAGGCCGCAACACTTTCATTGTTCAGCGTCGCCGTAATCTCGGCACCGCCCAGACAGATATATCCGGCCGCACCGAACTCCAGCGTAGGCCCGGTCATGGTGATTTCGATGACCGCATCGCCCGGGTCGTTTTCCAGCAGCATATTGACCTTTTCGGCCGAGTAGGAGTCCATATATCCCGACACCGGAACGCCCTTGTTCAGGTACCCGTAACGGCCGGCATCTTGTACCGTTGTAAACAGTCCGCATTTTAATACCTTAAGCATCCAGTATAATTTTTTCCACTTTATAGATACCCACCTCGCCCTCAATCTTGTGCAGGTCGTATTCCGCTTTTTCAATGGCATAGAACTGCACCTTATCGCCTACGCTCACAAAACAGGGCTCCGATTTTTGGGGGTCGAACATGGGCACGGAACAGTTGCCGATGATGTTCCACCCGCCGGGGGAATTTTGGGGATAGATTCCCGTTTGTTTCCCTGCCAATCCCACCGAACCTCGTAGCACTTTAGGTCGGGGCGACGGCTTTCTGGGTATCTCCAATTGCTCGGAAATACCGCCCAAATACATGAATCCGGGCAGAAAACCGATACCGTAGACCGTATACCGATTTTCGGTGTGCAGCTCGATGATCTTATCGATAGAACATCCTGCCCGGTCGGCCACTTCCTTCAGGTCAATCCCGAATTCCAGGTCATAGCAAACAGGCAAACGCCAAAGGATTTTTTCTCTTGTCATATCCTGTTTATCCTGCCCATACCAATCCAACAACTGCGCCTTGAACTTTTCGAAAGCGATCGGTTTTTGCCGATGGATGAGGGTGACGGAATTGTAGGCCGGCACCATTTCCCACTGTTCATCTTCAAGACAATGCTCCCGCAGATGCTGGATAAACTGGAGCATATCGTCCAGAATAGCCTCCTCGACACGGTCGGGCCACTCCACCAAAATGGAATGGATACCAAAAGGACGTATGGAAATTTTGTAGGCACTCACTTTTCGATGCGGATGTTGAGGTTCGGTAATTCACGGGAAAGATACGATACTATTTGAAATGCCAAAGGGGTATCACCGTGTATGCAAATGGTGTCGGCCAAAATGGGCACCTCTTTATCATCGATGGTCTTTACTTTTTGGTGATTGACTATTTGCGCGACATGGGCCAAAACGGCCTCGGGGCTTTCGATCAATGCCCGTGGATGTTCTCGGGATACCAAGCTTAAATCGCTATTATAGTTGCGGTCGGCAAAGGCTTCCCGGGCGATGGAAAATCCCCGGTCCAGCGCCAATTTTTCGATTTTGGAGGATGGCGGTACGTATAATAGGATGCTATTGTAGTTTTCTTGGATCGCATCCAAATACGTTTCGGCCAGGTCGGCCTCTTTGGCGATATCGTTGTACAGGGCACCGTGGGCCTTGATGTGATGTAGTGGGATGTTTTCTTTTTCAAGGATGGATTTCAAGTCTGCTATTTGTTGGCGGATGCTTTGTATCAATTGTTCGACGGGAATATCGAGGGATGCCCTCCCAAAATTCGCTTTGTCCGGGTAGGATGGATGCGCCCCGACCTTGACCCCATGCTTTTTGGCCAAACGGGACACCCGTTGCATGGAGGATGCGTCCCCCGCATGTCCGCCACAGGCGATGTTGCAGGAGGATATTAGGGGGAAGAGCTGTGCTTCGTTCCCGATGCCCTCACCTACATCGCAGTTGATGTCGATTTTTTTCAAGTTCAAGAGTTAATTTAAAATATGTTCCTAGTTCATGGATTTGGTCTGGGGCCGAATATAATTTTAAAAAGTTTCTAAGACCTTTAGGATGCTTTTTATTCCTAAAATTGAGGCCAACCCTACAATTAGGAATCCCAATACGTTTTGAAATGTGGAATTTCGGTGCTTGCCCAAGACCGAGGTTTTGTTGACGGCCCAAAGCAGGAAAATGGCAATCATGGGCAATAGCATCCCGTTGGTGACCTGGGCAAACCTGATGATTTCGAT
>JBAUIP010000092.1:0-7584 GCA_049683055.1 Pricia sp. | reverse complement strand
ATGGAAAAGTGGGTAGTATGGCCCAATTTGGAATTGTCCTTGGATATTATTTCCTCAAAAGTGCCGTCTTTTTGATTGATATAGAGATAGTCGTTCTCGAAAAAATCATTGCCTACGTAGATGTCAGGATAGCCATCGTTGTTCAGATCGCCCACTCCAAGACCGAGCCCATAACCGATATTGCCCTGAAAAATAGCCGCTTCGGACGACACGTCGACAAATTTGCCGTTTTTATTCTGAAATAGGCGGTCCCCGGCCAGTGAATCAACTTGTTTTCGTTCGCTTCCTTTGCCATAGGTGCGGTTCGGAAAAACGGAGTGGTTCAAGAGAAACATATCCAGATCGCCGTCGAGATCGTAATCGAGGAAAGCGGATTGTGTAGAGAATCCAGAAAAATCAAGTCCGTATGGGGCGGCATCCTCCTTAAATATGGGTATTCCGTTTTCATCGTTTCCTTGATTGACGTACAAAAGGTTTCTACCCTGAAGGTTTTTATAATCCCCGACCTTGCAGATATAAAGGTCCAAACGGCCATCGTGATTGATATCCACGTGGGTTACACCTGTGGTCCATCCATCGCCGTTATCGATTTTGGCCTGTTGCGTAACCTCCTCGAATTTAAGTTCTCCTTGGTTAAGATAGAGTTTGTCGTCGGTCTGATTGGCGGTAAAGTAAAGATCGGTCAGTCCGTCACCATTGAAGTCCGCCGCCGCTACACCTGCCCCATTGTAATAATACAGATAGGTAAGGATATTCAGCTCGGGAGTGTCCGTTAAGGTATTCTCAAAGTGGATGT
This sequence comes from Pricia sp., assembly GCA_049683055.1. GTDB lineage: Bacteria > Bacteroidota > Bacteroidia > Flavobacteriales > Flavobacteriaceae > Pricia. Next base: position 6,788 of record JBAUIP010000092.1, on the reverse strand, counting down.
CCGACCGGGATGACGGTATTTTCTGGAACAATCTATCCTCTTGCTCTTTATCCTTTGTACAGGAAAAAAGGAACAAAATGCCTAAAAAGCAAGACAAAAAGAATATTGTTCTCATATTGGGAAACCAATCGGCAAGCAGGGCATCGCCCGAGAAGTCAAAAAATCGGAAAGTATGCACATTCGGATGCCATCTCGCCCGGGATTAGGATTTCATAAGTTAATCGGATAATTAATGAATTTTAAACGAATTATCCAATATATTTAGGCAATTATTAAACCAAACTGATTTATGGTAGGAATACTTTCTTTCTTAGGCTTCACGATTCTTGTAGCGGTCATCGCATATATTGCGACACGAACTACCGATGAGAGTTCCTCGGACGGCTATTTTTTGGCAGGAAGAAGTCTGACGGCCGGTGTCATTGCCGGTTCTTTGTTATTGACCAATCTTTCGACCGAACAGATCGTCGGTCTCAACGGTAGTGCCTATAAGGATGGTTTATCGGTAATGGCTTGGGAAACCCTTGCGGCCATCGCTATGGTGGTCACGGCGGTATTTTTGCTGCCCCGCTATCTGAAGGAAGGTCTTACGACGGTGCCACAATTTCTGGCCCGTCGTTTTGACATTGCTACCAAGACCATCACCTCCGGCCTCTTTTTGACTGGATACGTAGTGGTGCTCCTTCCGGTTATTTTGTATTCCGGGTCGGTAGCGATCAGCGGTATGTTCGATGTGCCCGGTCTTTTGAAGGTTTCCGATGATACGGCACTGGTCATCTGTATTTGGGGTATTGGCATTATCGGTTCGATCTATGCCGTTTTCGGGGGGCTGAAAGCGGTCGCGGTTTCGGATAGTATCAATGCGGTCGGGCTCATTATTGGAGGTATTGCAATTCCCGTTTTCGGATTGATGGCCATTGGTGACGGCAGTGTTTTCGAGGGACTGGACAACTTGATATCCGCCAATCCGGAACGTTTCGACTCGACCGGCGAACCGGGTCAGGAGGTTCCTTTTTCCACCATTTTTACCGGAATGATGTTGGTACAGCTTTTCTATTGGGGTACCAACCAACAAATCATACAACGTGCCCTGGGGGCTAAAAATCTGGCGGAAGGCCAAAAAGGATTGCTGTTGGCTTCCTTTTTAAAGATTTTGGGGCCTTTGATCTTGGTGCTTCCGGGAATGATTGCCTACTATTATTTCGAAGGTGGATTGGATTCCAGTGATCTGGCCTATCCGGAACTGGTACGTGCCGTTTTGCCCAAACCTATGGTAGGCTTTTTTGCGGCGGTACTGTTTGGGGCCATTTTGAGTTCGTTCAATAGTGTGCTGAACAGTTCGGTGACCCTTTTCGGAATCGATATCTACAAACAGCATATCAATGAGGATGCCTCCGAGCGGACCGTCGTGAAATACGGGAAGATATTCGGAGTCTGTCTAGCGTTGGCAGCCATGTTCATTGCCCCGCTTATCAAAGATGCGGGAAGCTTGTTCAACTACTTACAGAAAATCAACGGCATCTATAGTATTCCCATTTTCACCATCATCGTAATTGGGTACCTGACCAAGAGAGTACCTGCCATTGCTGCTAAAATCGGTATCGTTTCCGGATCACTACTTTACATCATCAGCGAGTTTGTGGTCGGACCCAACATTCGGGAAACTGCGATTGAGGCCGCGAAGGCCTCGGGAGTTACCGATGCCACGGAATTAACCTTGGTCGAAGCCGCAGCTTACCCGCACTACCTTCATGTTATGGCCATTCTCTTTGCAGCAAACATGATTATCATGCTGATTATCGGCAAGATATGGCCAAGGGACGAACCCTTCGTTTTGGAGTACACCAAGAAAGTAGATATCAAGCCATTTCGCTATGTCAATCAAGTGGGGATTGCAATTTGTGTTATCGTGATCGGGATTTATATCTATTTTGCGAAGTAGGAGAATGTTTTCACCGACAGAAAGCAAAGTCAACTGGTGATTTGACCGACTTGGATTGCGTGACATGAAAGACAAATCCCCTCCGACCCGCAATGAGCCGTGTTCAAGACCTTTATTGCATCATAATATTATATAATTCAATAGCTATGATTAACCGCCGGGATGAAGAAAATAATCGTGAGTTTCTGGTGTTGAAAACGGAACTACAAAGTGGAATTGAAAGCGGTATCAGCAATAAAACTTTCCATGAAATATGGGAAGAAGGCAGACAGGAGGCCCTAACACAAAAGACCAAAGAAAATAAATGACTGCCTTCTAGATATACTGGTTTATTATATTCTCAAACAGTTCCTGTTTACCACTCTGTAGTTCTAGTTCCCCATTTTCCTTTGCGATTTCGTATAGCGCCTTGAAGTCCAGTTTTCCGTTTTCGAAATCTTCGCCTTCTCCAGAGTCGAAGGAGCTGTAGCGTTTTTTTCGGAGCTCGTCGTATCTGGATTCGGAGATGATTTTGTCCGCGGTGATTAGGGCCCTGGCGAAGGTGTCCGCCCCGCCGATGTGGGCGTGAAAGACATCGTCCATGTCGGTGGAGTTCCGTCGCAACTTGGCATCGAAGTTGACCCCGCCCCCTTGCAATCCGCCTGCTTTCAAAAACACCAGCATGGCCTCCGTGACTTCCATGACGTTATTGGGAAATTGGTCCGTGTCCCATCCATTTTGGTAATCGCCGCGGTTCGCGTCTATGCTTCCGAGCATGCCATGGGCCGCGGCAACTTCCAGTTCGTGTTGCATGGTGTGGCTTGCCAAAGTGGCATGGTTAACCTCGATGTTCAGTTTGAAATCGTCCTGTAATCCGTATTGGTGCAGAAAACCGACCACTGTGGCACTATCGAAATCGTATTGATGCTTCATGGGCTCCATGGGTTTAGGCTCGATAAAAAAGGTGCCCTTGAAACCTTGGCCTCGGGCATAGTCACGGGCCATACCCAAGAACCGGCCCATGTGGTCGAGTTCACGCTTCATATCCGTGTTCAAGAGGGACATGTAGCCTTCACGGCCGCCCCAGAATACGTAGTTTTCCCCGTTGAGTTCCATGGTAGCGTCGAGGGCGAGCTTTACCTGTCCGCCAGCCCTGGCAAGCACGTCAAAATCAGGGTTGGTGGAGGCCCCGTTCATATATCTGGGATTGGAAAAGCAGTTCGCGGTACCCCAAAGGAGTTTGACACCGGCTTCTTCTTTCTTTCCTTTGATATAATCGACGATAGTGGCCAATCGCTTTTCGGATTCGGCGAAGGTAGGCGCCTCTTGAATCAAGTCGAAGTCATGGAAACAGAAGTAGTCGAATCCCATTTTGGTAATGAACTCGAAGGCCGCATCGGCCTTGGCCTTGGCTGCATCGATTGGATCCGAAGGTTCGTCCCAAGGGAAATTTTGGGTTCCTGGGCCAAAAGGGTCTGCGCCTTGCCCACAGAAGGTATGCCAGTAGGCGATGGCGAACTTGAAATGGTCGCGCATGGTTCTGCCCGCGACCATTTTATCGGCATCGTACCACTTAAAGGCCAACGGATTGTCGGAATCCCTGCCTTCGTATTTGATTTCGCCGATTCCCTTAAAATATTCTTTGTTTCCTAGTGTTGCCATTTTGTTTTATTAGTGAGTTAATGTTGTTGTGGTTCAATTTTGTTCATTTTTAAGCATGCCTTCAAGTTCCTTTTTCCACTTTTGATACGCCTTTTCATATTCCTTCTTATTTTGTGAAGGCTTGAATCCCATCACAAAATCGTTGTCCATAATACGTTTGCCGAAGGTTTCCATATGCCTTTTGTGCAGCTCGCAGGCCCTTGCTGCCCCGATGGCCCCGGTAGTATCGTAAATCTCGATTTCCTGTCCGATCAAGGTGGAAATAGTATTTGAAAATATCTCTGCCCGGAAGAGGTTGTCGTTTCCTGCGCGTATCACCTCAGGTTGGATGCCATCCGATTTCAAGATTTCCATTCCATAAACGAAAGCAAAGGCAATGCCTTCCAAGGCTGCCCGGCATAGATGGGCCTTGGTATGGTTGTTCAGGTTAATATTGGCCATTTTGGTACCCAGAGACCTATTGTTGAGAACCCGTTCGGCGCCGTTCCCAAAAGTATGGATGGTCACCCCATCGGAACCTATGGGTACGGTAGCGGCGAGGTCGTTCATGTCTCCGTAATCGGATACGTCAAGGTTGTTCATCAGCCATCGGTACATAATACCTGCGCCATTAATACAGGCCATTTTACCTATACGGGTGTTGTCGAGGCTATAGTTGACATGGGCGAAATTGTTGACCCGTGAACTCTCCTCTACCGAAAGACTGTCGGTAATCGCGTAGATTACGCCGGAAGTACCTCCAGTGGCCGCCACTTCCCCCGGCTCAAAGACGTTCAAGGAAAGCGCGTTGTTCGGCTGGTCGCCTGCCCTATAATAAACAGGTGTTCCTTCCGCCAGACCGGATTCGGATGCCCCTTTTGTCGATACTTTGCCCTGAACGGAAAACGTATCCACGATTTCGGGAATAAGCTGTTCTTCGATTTCGTAGTGTTCCAAAAGCCAATCGGCAATGGAATTGGATTTAAAATCCCAAAAAATACCTTCTGAAAGTCCGGATATCGTGGTGTTGATGTCGCCGCTTAGTTTGTAGGCGATATAATCCCCGGGCAGCATAAATTTGTGTATGTTCGAATAGATGTTGGGTTCGTTTTCCTTCACCCATTTTAGTTTGGAGGCGGTAAAGTTGGCCGGGGAGTTCAGCAGGTGTTCCGCACATTTGTCTTCACCCAGGTCTTCGAAGGTTTGTTGACCGATTTCTACGGCGCGGCTGTCACACCAAATAATGGATTTCCTTAGGGGCTCCCCATTTTTATCCACTACGACAAGGCCGTGCATTTGATAGGAAATTCCGATACCTGTAATGTCCTTTGCTTCGATATCGTTCTCTGAAATCAGCCTTTGGGTAGCCTTGCAAACATGCTGCCACCAATCGTCGGGATGTTGTTCGGCCCAACCGTTTTCAAGGGCGATCATTTCCATTTCGACCTCAGGCTCACTGGTGACGGCTAGGCTTCTTCCCGTGGCGGTTTCTACCAAAGCCGCTTTTATGGACGAACTGCCGATGTCATAACCGATGGAATACATATAGTGTTGTGAGAATTAAAAAAGTCAAGTTATCGTTTTTATCGGGATGGAGCAAATCGATGTAGCGAAATAAAACTTCTTATGAATCCAACGTATGATTTTCTATAAAATATCCAATGTATTTGGATAGTTGGGTTCCAAGATAATAGGGTAAATCCATCAGCAGGAATCTTGTGCCAGCTATCGTACTTGATTCCTGTATCTTGAACTTTCCTGCATACATACGAATGGCGTAGGGATGATTGGTTCGGTCCATGAATTGGTGAAGAGATTTTAGCGTTCCCTTGGTACCGGATTTTACTTCTATAGGTATAACCTTGTCGCGATAAGAAATTACCAAATCAACTTCGGACTGTGCCTGAAGCTTCTCACGAATCCAAAAATGGGGTTTCGTATTCATTATATTGTTTAGAGAAATAACTTCTTGGGTAATTAAATGTGGGATAATGGCTCCTTTAAAGGCTTTGTTCAAATCTTCCATTCCCAACATTTGGGCTTGAATTTGCAGGTTATAGTTAATCAATCCAGTGTCCAGAAATTGTAGCCGGGGCGATTTTTTTAGGTTCGGCTTCAATGGAGGGATATTATCGCTTGTTGGATAGATGAGTTGAATGACCTTTGCGGCGTCGAGATGGCGCATAGCCTCGCCAACTTCCCTGGATTTATAATTGGAACTCCCAAAATTTTGAAATTTCACACGTTGATCCAGATAGAGGGGTGCGGTATCCATGATATGTTTAATAACCTTTCTTTCGTTCTCGTTTTTCGCATATTTTCGTACATCGTCCTTATAGGTCTCCCATATGCTTTCGTACACCTTCGGCAGTTCGGCGAGATTTGCTTTTTGGATGTCGGTCTTCACGACCTCGGGCATTCCACCTATAATGGCATACCTATGGAACAAATCCAGGATTATTTTATGTGCTACGGGCCGTACGGGAATGTGTTCGAGCTGCTCGGCGGCTGAGTCATGACCAATAGCCTTAAGATATTCGTGAAAATTCAGAGGATATAGATAAGCGTATTCCACCCTGCCAACGGGAAAGCTATCTACGGTCTTGATGGCGAATTCCAATAACGATCCTGCCGCTATGACGTGGAGGTCTGGTGAATCCTCATAAAAATAGCGTAGCATTTGAATGGCTTGGGGAGACTCCTGTATCTCATCGAGAAAAAGGAGGGTATTGTTTTTTTCGCTAGGCCTGATATTATAGGATAGGAAAAGGGCTTCCAAAATGGTTTTCGCCTCGTCAAAGGTTTCAAAAACCTCCTTATCGGATGGTTTTTCCAAGTTCAACAAAATAGCATGGTCATACCCCTTAGCGAACTCTTTTACCATGGTGGTCTTGCCAACCTGTCTTGCTCCCCTCAGGATTAAAGGCTTTCGATTATCCGAAATTTTCCAGCTCTTTAGATAATCGTTCAATAGTCTTTCAAACGCCATATTTTGCTGTTTTGTCACAAAGTAAGGGTAAATTTCTTAATTTCTTGTAACAGAATAAGGGTAAATTTTGCTAATCTTTGTAACAGAATAAGGGTGAATTTCGAATAATTTTGCAATTAAAGTTAGGGTAAAATAAAAAAAGTCCCGACGAATTTCTTTGTCGGGACTTTTTAAACACTTAAAAGTTTGAAAGGCTTAGTAGCCCGGATTCTGCACCAAATTTGGATTGGATAGAAG
>JBAUIP010000091.1:0-3873 GCA_049683055.1 Pricia sp. | reverse complement strand
ATGGTTTTATAGGAAAGGGAGAAGAGCGGTTGCAGGCCTTGGAAGAACTGTTGCCGAAAATACGCCTGAAATTTGTGCCCAATGCGGAGAAGGGATTTTCGGAGATGTACTTGGACGGGGAGAACGTTGAAGAGGAAATCCGACAAATGGAGGTCTCGGAACACGTGAGCCGAATCGCCGAGCTGGAACAGGTACGCCTCAAGCTGGTGGAATTGCAAAAGGCCATGGGCAGGGATAAGGGAATCGTGATGGATGGCCGCGATATCGGTACCACCGTTTTTCCGGATGCGGAACTTAAGGTCTTTATGACGGCTTCGGCCCAAGCGCGGGCCACGCGCAGATATAAGGAGCTTCTGGACAAAGGGGAAAAAGTCACCTACGACGAGGTATACGAAAATATCGAAAAGCGGGATTATATCGATACCCATCGTGAATTTTCGCCCCTGAAAAAAGCTGACGATGCCATCGAATTCGATAATAGTGATATGGGGTTACGGGAGCAGTTCGAGCGGTTGGAGAGTATTGCGCGGCGGTGTATCGCGAGGACGTAATTTTTCCGGCTCGGCCGGTTCTGAGTGGTTTCGACCGCGTGGCCGAGTCTACAGTAAGCTACGTTTCGTTAAGGAGTAATTTTTCACGATCGTTGGTAGTGATTTACTGGTTTTAGAAGTGTTTAGTCGACCGTCGAAAGAGTAGCTCGGTGTTTTGATGGACTGCTCAATCGTAATTGATGACTTAGACCGGAAAGCGATTTTTGCCTGAAAGTATTTCGTTGGGGTATTTGTTCGAAGAAAGAACCGCGTAGGAGCAGCGATTTTCTGCCCACACGCGGTTTAAATTTTAGGCCACCTTTTTATGGATTCGGAATCACCAAAACCTGGTCCGGATGAATGACATCTGGATTATCCAAAATGCCCGTGTTCGCCTCGAAAATCTTCTTGTATTTCATGGGATCGCCGTAGTAGTGCTTGGAGATTTTGCTCAACGACTCCCCACTTTTCACTACGTGCCGGGCGTAGATGGACTCATCGGCCACGGTGATGTTGGCCTTGATGTCCGACGGATTTTCGCCTCCGATTTCCTTGATTTTGTCCCACATTAAATCTTTCTCGTGTTGGGTAGCCACTTGTCCCTTTACTTTGAGGACGCCATTTTCCTCGGAGACATCGCCATCCTTAACGTTCAGTTTTTCGCCCAGATTCAAAACGGGTTGATATTTGTTTTTTACACTCATGGTATTTCTATTTTAATCGGTTCACGGAACCATCCTAATTCTTTCTTATCAATGGGAAAACAAAGGATAGGTCCCAAATTCAAGTTCCCAATATAGTCATAATTGAGTTATTTTGTAAGATAATCATTCAAAATGTCGGAGGTAATGCATCCCTTTGAAATTCCTAAAAAATTCCATTTCATAACATGTTTTCTCGGCAGCATTGGCCGAAGGATTCCGTTTCCGTAGTATTGTCATCAAGATAGGCTCAAAAGATGGAAAACTAGGGAGAGAGTTGGAATTATAAATTGAAGAAGAGGTAAAATTCTCATAACCGGAAATGTAAAAGGACTTCCTATTATAATAGGTTGGCAACATCGGAATAAAATTGTATTTTTGCACTCCTTTTTTACAAGGTAGCAAGAGAGAAAAAGGACGAAAAATAACATCATAACAACTTCTACGGCGATTGTTTAACTCTTGTAGCATCGTAGGATACAAATGAATATCGGCATATGGCTGACGAAAAAACAACGGCAGAAGTGGAAGAAACCACTGACACCCAACAAGAACAGGAAGTTCAACACGAAGGAAACGCCCCACAAGAAGGTAAAGCTGAGGAAGGCGCCCCCAAAAGGGAAGAAACCCCGAAACAAGATCCCCAAGAGTTTTTGGAGAATTTTGATTGGGAAAAATACGAGGAAGGCATTGAACCGGTCGACGACTCCAAATTAGAGGAATTCGAGAAATTGGTCGCCGAGAATTTTGTGGATACCGCCGATGAGGAAGTCGTCGAAGGTACCGTGACCCATATGACCGAGCGGGATGCCATCATCGATATCAACGCGAAGTCCGAAGGTGTTATTTCCCTCAACGAGTTTCGTTACAATCCCGATTTGAAAATCGGTGACACTGTGGACGTACTTATCGATATCCGTGAGGACAAAAACGGACAACTGGTATTATCCCACAGAAAGGCTAGGACTATTCTGGCTTGGGAACGTATCAACAAATCCTACGACGAGGAATTGGTCGTGAGCGGATTCGTGAAATGCCGTACCAAAGGCGGTATGATTACCGATATTTTTGGAATCGAGGCTTTCTTGCCCGGTTCGCAGATCGATGTGAAACCGATTCGCGACTACGATCAGTATGTAGGAAAAACCATGGAATTCAAGGTGGTCAAAATCAACCATGAGTTCAAGAATGTGGTTGTCTCCCACAAAGCCTTGATCGAAGCCGATATCGAAGAGCAGAAAAAAGAGATCATCAGCCAGTTGGAAAAGGGACAAGTGTTGGAAGGTGTCGTGAAGAACATCACTTCTTACGGTGTGTTCGTAGACCTTGGTGGCGTCGATGGATTGGTACATATTACCGATTTGAGCTGGAGCAGGATTAACCACCCCAACGAGGTGGTCGATCTGGATCAGAAAATCAATGTTGTTATCTTGGATTTCGACGAGAACAAGTCCCGTATCCAGTTAGGTATGAAGCAATTGGAGAAACATCCATGGGATGCTTTGGGCGATGAAATCAAAATCGGCGACAAAGTCAAAGGAAAAGTTGTGGTCATAGCCGATTACGGTGCCTTTGTAGAAGTTGTCGAAGGCGTCGAAGGTTTGATACATGTATCCGAAATGTCATGGTCCACCCACTTGCGTTCCGCACAGGATTTTGTGAACGTGGGCGATGAGGTCGAGGCGGTAGTCCTTACTTTAGATCGTGAGGACCGTAAGATGTCCCTAGGAATCAAGCAATTGACTCCTGATCCATGGACGGATATCACTTCTAAATACCCAGTTGGATCAAGACATGAGGGAATCATCCGCAACTTCACCAATTTCGGTGTGTTCGTAGAAATGGAAGAAGGTATTGACGGGCTGATTTATATTTCCGACCTGTCTTGGACCAAGAAAATCAAGCATCCATCCGAGTTCTGCAACGTTGGAGATAAAATCGAGGTAGAAGTTCTCGAACTGGACGTCGACGGACGCAAGTTGAGCATCGGCCACAAGCAGGTCACCGAAAACCCATGGGACAAATACGAGAAAGAGTTTGCCCTGAATTCCATTCACAAGGCGACCATTACCGATATTGTCGACAAAGGCGCGACCATCGATTTCAACGAAGACATTACGGCTTTCGTGCCGCAGCGTCATTTGGAGAAAGAAGACGGTAAGAAAATCGGGAAAGGCGAAGAAGCCGAATTCAAGATCATCGAATTCAATAAAGACTTCAAACGTGTCGTTGCCAGTCACACCGCAATATTCCGCGAAGAAGAAGCGCGTAATGTACGGCAAGCGCAGAAGAAGGCCGCCGCTTCCGCCGAGGAGTCCAAACCCACTCTGGGAGATGCCAACGAAGCTTTACAGGCTTTGAAGGACAAGATGGACGGGAAGAAGTAGCAATCTGCTTACCGCTGTTTTGCGGGATTGGGTTTGTTGGTCTGATGGTTTATTGCCGTTAGCGTGATGTATCCGGGTCTGGACGAATAGTCGGTTAAGATTACTGGAATACCGTTTAGTTATTGAAAGCCGAACATAGTGTTGTCTATGTTTGGCTTTTTTTTTGTTTGTAGGTTTGGTGTGAGTGGGGTTGATTTGTTTTTTTAGGGTGCTGGGTGCTGGGTGCTGGGTGCTGGGTGCTGGGTGCTGGGTGCT
>JBAUIP010000090.1:0-9105 GCA_049683055.1 Pricia sp. | reverse complement strand
GTGCAACAGAAATATCCAAGCGTCAAATTGCACTTCGTTTCTGAATTCGATTAGGAGATTTTTTCTAATTCCTTATTGATAAAATCGATTTCTTCCGAGCTAAGTTCAAGGTCGGCGGCGGCAGCGTTCTGAACGGATTGTTCGGAATTTCTTGCGCCGGCCAGGGCAATGGTGATTCCAGGTCGTTCGATAGTCCACTTTAAGACCAGTTGGGCCAAGGTGGCATCTTTTTCCTTCGCCAAAGGTTTTATCTTATCGAGAAAACCATTGGTTTTACTGATGCTCTCATCCGTAAAATAGGGGTTATCGGCCCGGTGGTCGCCCTCCTCGAACTCCTGCCCCGGTTCCATTTTACCGGTCAGCAATCCCCGCTCCATAGGGCTGTAGGCCAAAATGGATATATTGTTCTCCCGGCAGTAAGGCACTACCTTATCCTCAATATCACGGTTCACCATACTGAAGGGTACTTGGTTTGAGGCTACGGTCACGTATTTTTTGGCTTCCTTTATCTGGTCTACATTGTAGTTGCAGACCCCGGCCTGGCGTACTTTCCCTTCCTTAATAAGTTCCGCTACGGCTTCAAAAGTCTCTTGGATAGGCGTAGTAACATCCGGCCAGTGAATTTGATACAGGTCTATGTAATCTGTACCCAATCGCTTCAGGCTATCCTCAACCTCTTTTTTGACACTTTCCTTACCGGCGTATTTGTAGATATCCACTTCCTTTCCATCGTTGTTCTTGCTTTGGAAATAGAACGTTCCCTTCGTGGCATCCCATCGCATGCCGAATTTGGTCAAGAGCTGTACTTTATCCCTTTGGAAATCCTTGATAGCCTCCCCTACTATTTTTTCGCTGGCGCCCATTCCATAAATGGGTGCGGTATCGATGGAGGTTACGCCATGTTCATAAGCGTCGCGCATAGCCTTGATGGCCTGTTTGGTATCGCTGCCGCCCCACATCCATCCACCGGCCGCCCAGGCGCCGAAAGTGATGGCGGATATTTTTAAATCGGTGTTCGCTAATTTTCTGTATTCCATGTTTTTATTTTTAAAGTGTTTCTAGTGAAGCGCCGTTAAATTCGCTATAACTAATATGCAAGTTGTAATGTCTTAAAAAATCGGAAACCGATATTATGGAATCGCTGAAATTTTTGACCGGTTTCCCAGTAAACGGAACTTTTATTTGCGAACTCAAAATTTGGGTTAGACTTTTATAGTGAACGAAGTAATCCCAGTATCGTCCAGTGAGGATATCTGCCGACACGTTTTTTTGGGTAATTCCGGTTAGGGTTTGTAAAACAAAAGCCCCTTGCTAGGTTGCAAGGGGCTTTTGTCTTATGCTTCTCCCGTAGGTCCGAAATTAATCGGAATCGTCGGTTGCTCATAATCCTTGATGGGGCCATGGGCCTTTTCAAAGCGTTGTACGTTGTCGTTGAGGGCCTTGAGAAACTTTTTGGCATGCTGCGGGGTCAGTACGATTCGGCTTTTTACCTTCGCCTTGGGCGCGCCGGGCATCATACTGATAAAATCCACAACAAACTCGGATACCGAGTGATTAATGATCGCCAAGTTGGAATACGTTCCTTCGGCGGTCTTTTCATCCAGCTCGATGTTGATCTGCTTTTGGTTTTCTCCTTTTTTGGCCATGTTTACTTACCAAGATTATGCTTGTGCGTAGGTGTCAGACCAATGAAGGCTGCATTCACCAATTAAAAGTTTAGCCCGATACCTATTTTAAAGCACAACGAGACAATCTGTTAAACCTAGTAAGGTAGAAACAGATTGCCGCACTATGCTCAGAATTAAATGTTCATCGCTTCCTTACGCGCCATAATCTCATCATATTCCTCTCTCGAGCCTACGATGATGTTCTCATAGTCACGCATACCGGTACCTGCTGGAATCTTATGTCCGACGATAACGTTCTCCTTCAAGCCTTCCAAGGTATCCACTTTTCCGCTGACGGCGGCTTCGTTCAATACTTTGGTCGTCTCTTGGAACGAGGCGGCCGAGATAAAGGATTTCGTCTGCAACGAGGCCCGGGTGATTCCCTGTAGGATTGGTGTGGCCGTGGCCGCAACCGCATCCTTGGCTTCCACCGGACTCAAATCGTTTCGTTTTAAGATGGAATTTTCATCCCTCAACTCACGGGCCGTAATAATTTGCCCTTCCTTGAGGTTATCGGATTCTCCTTTATCGACTACGACCTTCTTGCCGTAAATCTCGTCGTTCTCGGTGATAAAATCATCCTTATGTACCAACTGGTTCTCCAAGAAGATAGTATCGCCCGGATCTTGAATACGTACCTTACGCATCATCTGGCGTACGACCACTTCGAAGTGCTTGTCGTTGATTTTTACTCCCTGCAAACGGTATACTTCCTGTACCTCGTTCACCAAATACTGCTGTACTGCAGATGGACCTTTGATGGCCAGAATATCCTCGGGTGTAATCGATCCATCGGATAACGGCATCCCGGCGCGGACGTAATCGTTTTCCTGTACCAAAATCTGATTCGAAAGCTTGACCAAGTATTTCTTGATCTCGCCCAATTTCGATTCGATAATGATTTCGCGATTACCCCTTTTGATTTTACCGAAGGAAACTACGCCATCGATTTCCGAAACTACGGCCGGATTCGAAGGGTTACGGGCTTCAAAAAGCTCGGTCACCCTAGGAAGACCCCCGGTAATATCACCGGCCTTGGCCGATTTACGCGGAATCTTGACCAAAATTTTACCTTCTTTGATTTTGTCACCGTCGTCTACCATGATATGGGAACCAACTGGCAAGTTATACGAACGTAAGGTCTCTCCCTTGGAATCTTTAATCAATAAAGTCGGAATCATTTTTTTGTTCCGGCTCTCGGAAATCACCTTCTCTTGGAAACCGGTCTGCTCATCTATCTCAACCTGATAAGTAACTCCCTGCTCGATATTCTCGTAGGCAATTTTACCTGGGAATTCTGAAACGATAACCCCGTTATAGGGATCCCACTGGCAAATAGTGTCATTCTCTTTGACCTTGGCACCGTTCTTTACGAACAATGTTGAACCATAGGGAATGTTATTATTGCTCAGGGTAATTCCAGTTTTCTTATCTACAATCTTGATTTCGGACGTTCTTGAGATAACTATCTCTGCAGGATTGCCGTCGCTATCCTCACCCTTCACCGTTCTCAGGTCTTCGATTTCTGCTACACCGTCAAATTTGGCGACCAGTTTGTTGTCCTCGGAAATGTTTCCGGCGATACCTCCCACGTGGAAGGTACGCAAAGTTAGCTGTGTACCCGGTTCCCCGATGGACTGTGCGGCTACAACACCAACGGCTTCCCCGCGCTGTACCATCTTATTGGTCGATAGGTTACGACCGTAGCACATAGCGCAGATACCTTTCGGTGCCTCACAGGTCAATGCGGAGCGTACCTCGATTTTCTCGACGGGGGAATTCTCGATTTTCTTCATATCGGATTCCATAATCTGCTGGCCAGCACTCAATAGCAACTCTTGGGTCAACGGATTGTATACGTCGTGTAAGGAGACGCGGCCTAGAATTCGCTCACTTAGCGACTCTACTACCTCTTCGTTCTTTTTTAAGGCCTGAACCTCGACACCACGAAGGGTCTCGCAATCTGTAATATTGACGATAACATCTTGGGATACGTCAACCAAACGACGGGTCAGATACCCGGCATCGGCGGTTTTCAAGGCAGTATCGGCCAATCCCTTACGGGCACCGTGAGTGGAGATAAAGTATTCCAGAATCGATAGTCCTTCCTTAAAGTTGGATAGAATCGGGTTCTCGATAATCTCCCCACCACCGGCAGTGGATTTTTTCGGTTTTGCCATCAATCCACGCATACCGGTCAGCTGACGGATCTGCTCTTTCGAGCCCCTAGCCCCGGAATCCAACATCATATACACGGAGTTGAATCCTTGCTGATCCTCACGGATACGCTTCATCGCCATTTCGGTCAACATCGCATTGGTGGATGTCCACACATCGATGACCTGATTGTAACGTTCGTTGTTCGTAATCAGACCCATGTTGTAATTGGCCATAATGCCATCGACCTGTTCGTTGGCATCGTCAATCATTCCTTGCTTCTCGTCGGGAATAATAATGTCACCCAAACTAAACGACAATCCTCCTTTAAAGGCGAAATCGTAGCCCATGGTCTTAATCTTATCCAAGAAATCGGCCGTGGTCGGCACATCGGTCACGCTCAAGATGCGTCCGATAATATCGCGTAGGGACTTCTTGTTCAGAACGTCATTGATGTAACCGGCCTGTTCGGGCACTTCCATATTAAAGAGTACACGCCCAACAGTGGTCGGAATAATTTTGTTGACCAATTCACCTTCTTCATTGAAGTCTTTCGCGCGGACTTTAATACCCGCGTTCAGGTTGACCATGCCCTCGTTGAAGGCGATTTCCACCTCTTCGTAGGAATAGAAAGTCGAACCTTCACCCTTAATGGGCACTTCGGGCGTCGATTTTCGCTCCTTGGTCATATAATACAGTCCAAGTACCATATCCTGTGAAGGAACGGTAATCGGTGAACCGTTGGCGGGATTCAAAATGTTGTGGGATGCCAGCATTAACAGCTGTGCCTCCAATATCGCCTCTGGGCCTAATGGTAAATGAACTGCCATCTGATCCCCATCGAAATCCGCGTTAAAAGCGGTACATACTAATGGATGCAAACGGATTGCCTTACCCTCGATCAGTTTTGGCTGGAAGGCCTGTATACCCAATCGGTGCAAGGTCGGGGCCCGGTTCAATAGCACAGGATGCCCTTTCAATACATTTTCCAGAATATCCCAAACTACTGGCTCCTTTTTGTCTATAATTTTCTTTGCGGATTTGACCGTCTTGACGATACCGCGCTCGATAAGCTTTCTAATGACAAAAGGCTTGTAAAGCTCGGCGGCCATATCCTTGGGAAGTCCACATTCGAACAATTTCATTTCAGGACCGACGACGATGACCGAACGGGCGGAATAATCCACACGTTTACCCAACAGGTTCTGACGGAAACGCCCTTGCTTTCCTTTCAGGGAATCGGAAAGGGATTTCAGCGGACGGTTGGATTCCGTTTTTACTGCGGATGCCTTTCTAGTATTATCGAAAAGGGAATCAACAGCTTCCTGAAGCATCCTTTTTTCGTTTCTTAGGATGACTTCGGGTGCCTTAATCTCTACCAATCTTTTCAGACGGTTATTTCGGATGATGACCCTACGGTATAAATCGTTCAGGTCGGAAGTCGCAAAACGACCACCATCCAAAGGTACGAGAGGACGTAGTTCCGGCGGGATGACGGGAACTACTTTCATGATCATCCACTCGGGATTGTTTTCCCGGTTGTCTTGAGATTCCCTAAGCGCTTCGACTACTTGAAGACGCTTCAAAGCCTCCGTTTTTCGCTGCTTGGAAGTCTCGGTATTCGCCTTGTGGCGCAATTCATAGGACAGTTCTTTCAAGTCGATACGGCCCAAAAGATCGATCAAACATTCCGCACCCATTTTTGCGATAAACTTGTTCGGGTCGGAATCTTCCAAATATTGGTTCTCGGGCGGAATGGATTCCATGATGGTGAGGTACTCCTCTTCCGTCAAGAAATCAAGCTTGTTCAATTCCTCACCTTCGGGGCCTTTGGCAATACCGGCCTGAATTACTACGTAGCGTTCGTAGTAAATAATCATGTCCAATTTCTTGGATGGTAAACCTAAAAGGTATCCGATTTTATTTGGCAACGAGCGGAAATACCAGATATGGGCGACCGGCACGACCAAATTGATGTGCCCTACCCTATCACGACGTACTTTTTTCTCGGTTACTTCGACACCACAGCGGTCGCAAACGATGCCGCGGTATCGGATACGCTTATATTTTCCACAGGCACATTCGTAATCCTTCACAGGTCCGAAAATACGCTCGCAGAACAAGCCGTCACGCTCCGGTTTGTGCGTACGGTAGTTAATAGTTTCAGGTTTAAGGACTTCGCCTCGGGACTCCGCCAAAATCGCTTCTGGGGAGGATAGTCCGATGGAAATCTTATCAAACCTTTTTACTGGATTATGATCTTTCATTCTAGCCATAGTTGTAATGTGCTAACTTGTTATTGTGTTGTACTCTTAACTCGGTCTCGACTGCGCTCGACCTGACTTTTTCCACTAAACCTACCCGCTTTTGAGGTGGGAAGGATAGAAGTGTTCGCCTATTCCTCCAATCGGATATCGAGGCCCAGACCTTTCAGTTCGTGCATCAATACGTTGAACGATTCCGGCAAGCCGGGCTCTGGCATGGTCTCGCCTTTGACGATGGATTCGTAGGTCTTGGCCCTTCCGATAACATCATCCGATTTTACGGTCAAAATTTCCCGTAAGGTTGCGGATGCGCCGTAGGCTTCCAAGGCCCAAACTTCCATTTCCCCAAAACGCTGTCCACCGAACTGGGCCTTACCGCCCAAGGGTTGCTGCGTAATCAAGGAGTACGGTCCGATGGAACGTGCGTGCATCTTGTCGTCGACCATGTGGCCCAATTTCAGCATGTAAATCACACCGACGGTCGCCGGTTGATCGAAACGCTGACCGGTGCCCCCATCATACAGATAGGTGTGACCGAATCTTGGAATGCCTGCTTCATCGGTGTACTTGTTGATCTGGTCCAAACTGGCCCCATCGAAAATAGGAGTTGCATATTTCTTGCCCAGTTTCAATCCGGCCCAACCGAGTACGGTTTCATATATCTGCCCAATGTTCATCCGCGAGGGTACACCCAGCGGGTTCAAGACGATATCTACTGGAGTACCATCTTCCAAGAACGGCATATCTTCCTGACGTACAATTCGTGATACGATACCTTTGTTACCGTGTCGGCCCGCCATCTTATCACCGACCTTCAGCTTGCGCTTTTTGGCAATATAGACTTTGGCCAATTTCATGATACCGGCCGGTAGTTCGTCCCCTACGGAAATCGTGAACTTGTCCCTTCGCAGGTTACCCTGTAGGTCGTTCAACTTGATTTTGTAGTTGTGCAACAAATCGGCTACCGAGGCATTCGTATCCGCATCGGTCGTCCAGGTTCCGGCTACCAAGTGGGCGAAATCGTCAACGGAGTTCAACATTTTCAGGGTGTACTTCTTGCCTTTGGGCAGTACTTCTTCACCAAGGTCGTTCAATACGCCTTGGGAAGTTTTTCCGCTAACGAGGCTAAAGAGCTTTTCGACCAAAATGTCTTTCAACTCCTGAAATTTCACTTCGTATTCGAGTTCCAGCTTGTTCAATTCCTCCTTGTCTTCGGAACGCTTACGCTTGTCCTTGACCGATCGGGAGAACAGCTTTTTGTCAATGACTACACCACGAAGCGATGGGGAAGCTTTCAAAGAAGCATCCTTTACGTCGCCGGCCTTGTCACCGAAAATCGCTCGAAGCAATTTTTCTTCAGGCGTCGGGTCGGATTCCCCTTTCGGAGTAATCTTACCTATCAATATGTCCCCTGGTTCCACCTCGGCCCCGATACGGATCATCCCGTTTTCATCGAGATCGGCAGTAGCTTCCTCGGAAACGTTGGGAATATCATGGGTCAGTTCCTCGGCACCTAACTTGGTGTCCCGGACTTCCAACGAATATTCGTCCACGTGGATGGAGGTAAAAATATCCTCCCGTACCACTTTTTCAGAGATTACGATGGCATCCTCGAAGTTGTATCCTTTCCAAGGCATAAAGGCAACGGTCAGGTTGCGGCCCAAGGCCAGCTCCCCTTTTTCTGTAGCGTAGCCTTCACAAAGTACCTGTCCTTTTTTCACCTTATCGCCTTTTCTGACGATGGGTTTCAGGTTGATACTGGTTCCTTGGTTGGTCTTTCTGAATTTGACCAAGTTATAGGACTTCGAATCTTCCTCAAAGCTGACCAATTTCTCGGCTTCGCTTCGCTTGTATTTGACGATAATTTTCTCGGCATCGACATAATCAATGGTTCCGTCGCCCTCCGCGTTAATTAATACACGGGAGTCGGAAGCCACTTGACGCTCCAATCCAGTACCTACAATCGGTGACTGTGGTCGCAACAGAGGAACCGCCTGACGCATCATGTTCGATCCCATCAGGGCCCGGTTCGCATCATCATGCTCCAAGAAAGGAATCAGGGAGGCGGATATGGACGCAATCTGGTTCGGTGCCACATCGGTATAATTCACCTCGCCCGGATCGACCACGGGGAAATCGCCTTCTTCACGGGCAATCACCTTTTCGCTATCGATGGTACCATTATCTTTCAGCGGAATGTTCGCCTGCGCGATTTTCATTCCCTCTTCTTCCTCGGCACTCAAATAAGCGTAATTCTTGGTATCTACTTTAGAGTCTTCGACCTTGCGGTACGGGGTTTCCAGAAAGCCCATCGGATTCACCTTGGCAAAAACCGCCAAAGAGGATATCAGACCGATATTCGGACCTTCAGGGGTCTCGATTGGACATAGACGACCATAATGGGTATAGTGAACGTCACGAACCTCAAACCCGGCACGCTCCCTGGAGAGTCCACCTGGTCCTAATGCCGACAACCGACGCTTGTGCGTGATTTCGGCCAGCGGGTTGGTCTGGTCCATGAACTGCGACAGCTGGTTCGTACCAAAAAACGAGTTGATGACCGAAGACAAGGTCTTGGCGTTGATCAAGTCGATAGGCGTAAACACCTCGTTGTCACGAACGTTCATCCGCTCGCGGATGGTCCTTGCCATACGGGCCAATCCCACACCGAACTGCGATGAAAGCTGCTCCCCAACGGTACGGACACGACGGTTCGACAAGTGGTCGATATCGTCGATTTCAGCTTTGGAGTTGATCAGTTCAATCAAATATTTGATGATGGTAATGATATCTTCCTTGGTCAAGACCTGCTTATCCATTCCGATATCGAGTCCCAATTTTTTGTTCATCCGATAGCGACCTACCTCACCGAGGTTATACCGCTGATCGGAGAAAAACAGTTTATCGATAATGCCACGGGCCGTTTCTTCATCGGGCGGCTCAGCATTACGCAACTGGCGGTAGATATGCTCCACGGCTTCCTTTTCGGAATTGGTGGGATCCTTTTGCAGTGTATT
>JBAUIP010000089.1:0-4286 GCA_049683055.1 Pricia sp. | reverse complement strand
TATCTGCCGGGGGAGGCGCAGGAGCAATGAGCATCCTCATGAAATTTAAATCGCCTAATAAGCCTACAGATTGAGTCAAAAATTAAATACAATTGATACTATTAAGATTCCCGCCAAAGTTTGTGTCGAGTACTTCGAATGCCCTCGGCATCGACGGCAGCCAAAGCCTGTGCCGAGCGCAGCCGAGGCACGGGAATGGTAAATAAACCAGAATTCCAATGAAAAAATTATATATCTTATTTCTCGCCTTTACAATAACCGGAGCCTATGCGCAAATCGACCGTAGCACGATGCCCGAATCAGGCCCGGCGCCAGAAATCAATCTGAAAGATCCGCAGACCTTCTCCATGAAAAACGGACTTGAGGTTATGGTGGTCGAGAACCATAAACTGCCCAGGGTATCCATACAACTGCGCATCGATAATGCGCCGGTGCTCGAAGGCGACAAAACGGGAGTCTCCTCTTTGACAGGAAGTCTTTTGGGCAAGGGTTCAAAGAACATTCCCAAGGACGAGTTCAACGAAGAGGTCGATTTTCTCGGTGCACGGATCAATTTCGGTTCGCAGAGCGCCTTTGCCAGTGGTCTCTCCGAATATTTCCCTAGAATTTTGGAGCTGATGGCAGAGGCCGCGATCCATCCTAAATTTACCCAAGAAGAGTTCGAGAAGGAGAAACAAAAAATGTTGACGGGTCTCCAGACGGAAGCCAAAGATGTCAAGGCTATCGCCCGTAAGGTCGGGGGTGCCCTAGCCTACACCAAGAAACATCCTTACGGCGAATTTGCCACCGAAGAGACCGTTAACAAGGTCAAACTCGAGGATGTACAAAAATTTTATCGGGACTATTTCGTGCCCGCCAATGCCTATCTCGTCGTAGTGGGCGATGTGGAATTTAAAGAAGTGAAACAACTCGTCGAGGAATATTTCACCCCGTGGACCAAAGCGACCCCGCCATCATTGGGATTTTCCAATCCCTCGGATGCGCTCTACACCCAGATTAATTTTGTCAATGTGCCCAACGCGGTACAATCCGAAATCACCACGGAGAACCTGGTGGAGCTTAAGATGAAAGACCCCGATTATTTGCCCGCGCTGTTGGCTAACGAGATTTTGGGAGGTGGCGGTGAAGGTCGGCTTTTTCTAAACCTGCGAGAGGACAAAGGTTACACTTACGGATCTTATTCCCGCCTTGGAGACGATAAATACGCGCCGGCCCGATTTAGAACCGTGGCCAGTGTGCGCAACGCCGTGACCGACAGTTCCGTTGTAGAATTATTGAAGGAAATCAAGAACATTCGCGACACGCCGGTAAGCCAAGATGAGCTTGAAAATACCAAGGCCAAATACATCGGCCGTTTCGTATTGGCACTGGAAGACCCCCAGACTATCGCGGAATATGCATTGGACATCGAGACCCAAGACCTTCCCGATGATTTTTACGAGACCTACCTTGAGCGCATCAACGCGGTGACGGTCGAAGACGTGCAAAAAGCCGCCCAGAAATATATCAAGCCCGACAAAACGCGTATCGTGGTGACCGGAAAGGCCAGCGAGGTGCTTCCCAATTTGGAGAATGTCATGTATGACGGGAAGAAAATCCCAATAAAATACTTCGACAAAAAAGCCGAACCCGGAGAAAGACCGGAAGCCGGTGCCGCCGCAGTACCCGAAGGTGTTGGCGTTGAACAGGTGTTAAACCAGTACATAGAGGCCATTGGTGGCAAGCAGAAATTGATGGAAGTGGAATCGTACGCCATGACCGCCGAAGCGGAGATGCAGGGCATGAAGCTTAATCTTGACATGAAGAAAACCGCTGACGGAAAGTTTATGCAAGACATCAAGATGGGTGGCAATTCGATGAGCAAAACCGTTTTTGACGGCGAAAAAGGATATATGATAATGCAAGGCCAGCGGAAAGAAATGGGAGATAAAGAAATCGAAGTGTTCAAGGAAGAGGCCGCACCCTTTCCTGAACTGAATTATTTGGATGAAGATTCCGTTACCTTAGAGGGCACCGAGACCGTTGATGGTGCCAAAGCGTATAAAATAAAGGTGTCAGAACAGAAAACGGCGTTCTACGATATGGAGAGCGGCCTCAAACTGCAGGAAATCACCACTACGGATATGGGAGGACAAACGATGACCAGCACCATCAATTACAGTGATTATCAAGAGGTGTCGGGCATCCAATTTCCGTTCAGTATTTCCCAGACCATGGGCCCGCAGAACCTGAGCTTTGTGATCAACGAGGTCCAAATCAACGAAGGGGTGTCCGATTCGGATTTTGAGTAGGGCGTCCGGAGAATGAAAAGCCAACCGTCTCGAACCATTATTTTTTTAAAAATATCCTTTTGGAAAAACATTCAATCGAGGGGATATTAAACTAGACGGTATGGCCCCAAGAACACAAATCAGTTTTGCATCCTTTAACCTCTACAACCTTAACCTGCCCGGCAAAGCCATGTACCGCGACACCGATGGATGGACCAAAGAGGAATACGACCGGAAAATCGAGTGGACGGCCAACATCTTAAAGACCATGCCCTCGCGGGTGTGGGGCTTTCAGGAACTGTGGAACGAAGATGCCCTGAAAGCCGTATTCAAGAAAGCGGGACTACTCGACGAGTACGACCTCTTGGTCCCACCCGATCATGACGGCCAGCGTATCGTCTGCGCCGCCGCCGTCGAAAAAGGACTGCTGGACGGCGAGCCGGAATGGATGGTCAATTTTCCCGAAAAGCTTATTCTGGAAAGTAGCGGCAACGACTGGCAGACGCCGGATATGCATATCAACATCGATAAATTCTCCCGGCCTGCCCTGCGTTTTAGCGTCAAGCCCCGTAGCAATGGCAAGTCCATCAGCATCTATGTGGCCCATTTCAAATCGAAGGCTCCTTCCGACGTTTGGCGCGAAGGCTGGTACCGCGACAACACTGAATTCTACAAACGGCACCGGCAACATCTGGGTTATACACTATCGACCATCCGCCGTTCAGCGGAAGCCTCTGCCCTGCGGATGCTCATCATCGAAGAACTTAAGGATACCGACCGACCGCTGGTCGTCATCGGCGACCTCAACGACGCGCAATTGAGCAACACCCTCAACATCTTGACCGGACAGCCCAACTATCTGGTCAGCGGCCTCAGCACCGGCGGCACCGACACGGGACTTTACACCGTCGCCACCCTCGAAGAATACCGCAGCCTCCGCGATGTCTACTACACCCATATCTACCAGAACATCAAGGAATCGCTCGACCACATTCTGGTTTCACAGGAATTCTACGACGCCTCCCGAAAACGCATCTGGGCCTACAAGGGCATGGAAATCACCAACGACCATCTCACCAACGATCAACACAAGGAAACCGGCACATCAGACCACGGCATCGTCAGGGCCAGTTTTGAGTATCGGCCGATTTGAAGTATCCCGATCATCAACCAGATCACCGTATTTGTCATAGTCTTAAGATAGTATCGCGAGTTACTATCCGACACAGGCAGTCTGATAGAAAATGCCTCGATTCGGTTTCCGACTCAATTTTAACGACGGCCCCTCATCCTATCAAACGGGAGTTTGACTATATTAGCTGCATCGAAAACTGTTTGGGCGTCCGGCCCAATTCAAATAGACCACTATGCGTTTCTACACCTTGATTTTTGCCATATTCCTTTTTATGGGGATGAATTGCTGCGCGCAAGACGCTGATTCCCTGCTTTTAAAACAAAATTATGACCTGAAGGAATACCGCATCCCGATGCGCGACGGGGCCGAACTTTTTACGGTCGTCTATACGCCGAAGGATACCTCAAAAAAGTATCCCATTTTAATGAACCGTACTTGCTATAACGCTTCCAAATACACCGACTACCAATACAGCGGATATCCCTCGAAATTTTTAGTGGAAGACGGATACATCCTAGTATTTCAGGATGTCCGCGGAAGGTACATGTCCGACGGCACCTTTGACAACATGCGGCCGAACATCCCCGGAAATAATCCCAAAAACAAAAAAGATATAGACGAAAGTTCGGATACCTATGACACCATCGACTGGTTGACCAAGAAAATTAAGGGCAACAACGGCAAGGTGGGTATGTACGGAATCTCCTACCCGGGCCACTATACCGCAGCAGGCATGATCGAGGCACATCCGGCATTGAAGGCCAGCTCTCCACAGGCCCCCATAGCGGATTTCTTCTTCGATGACTTTCACCATCAGGGCGCCTTTTTGCAGAGCTACACCGCGGCCTTTCCCGTCTTCGGATATCAAAAGGATTCGCTGA
>JBAUIP010000088.1:0-3259 GCA_049683055.1 Pricia sp. | reverse complement strand
CAACAACGATATGATAGGCAACATCGAAGGTGTCGACGGTCGCATCAGCAACACGGAATTCCGGATATTCTCAGAACCTATTCCCCCTACCGAAACGGAAGACGAGCGAAAAGCAAGACGCTTTTACGGCGGAGAGGTCGACGGCATCTCCCGTCAACTCGCCCGCTACGTGCATAATACTACGGAAAAGTATATGCCCGAAATGAACCCGATGATGATATATCGTTTAGATCGCTTCGGCCGCGGCGGACACCACCGCCCATTCAACGACGCTGGTTTTGCGGGCATCCGAATCATGGAAGCCCATGAAAATTATACCCAACAACATCAAGACATTAGAACCGAAGATGGCATCGAATACGGCGACGTGCTCGAACACGTCAACTTCGACTATGCCAAAAAACTCACTGCGGTCAATGCCATCAGTCTGGCTTCCATCGCTTGGGCCCCGCCCTCGCCCGAAGAAGTGAAAATTGGGGGCATCGTGGAACCTTCCGCCAAGTTTCAATGGAGTCCGGTCGAAGGCGCCAAAGGGTACAAAATTTATTGGCGCGACACCACTTCCCCCACTTGGGACAATTCCCGTTACGTGGGCGACGTTACCGAATACACTTTGGAAGGCGTGGTTATCGACAATTTCTTTTTCGGGGTCGCCGCCGTCGGGGAAGACGGATTTGAGAGTCCGGTCGTTTTTCCGAATGGGATTTTAAGGTAATAGACAAATAACCCGATATCCATCCTAAAATGAAAATAAGACATTGCTTTTTCCTGTGTATCTTGAGCTGTACCACAGCAATTTTTGGTCAAGAGTTTACCGAGCAAGATACCCTTCGCGGTAGCATCACCCCCGAACGCGAATGGTGGGATCTCAACTACTATGACCTATACGTAGACGTCGATCCCGACCTCAAGTTTATTTCCGGCAGCAACACCATACGCTACCAGGTTTTACAACCGAAGCAGGTGTTGCAGGTCGACTTGCAGCCTCCGCTGAAAATCGAAAAAGTCATCCAGGACGGCAAGGAGCTGAAGGTCGAACACAACGGCAACGCCCATTTCGTACAATTGCAAAAACCACAGAAAAAAGGGGATTTCAACGCTGTCACGGTAGCATATTCAGGCCATCCGAAAGAGGCGGAAAACGCTCCTTGGGACGGAGGATTTTCATGGAAAAAGGACAGCCTTGGCCAGCATTTTATCGCCACTTCGAACCAAGGCCTCGGTGCTAGTGTCTGGTGGCCGAACAAGGACCACATGTACGATGAGGTCGATAGCATGCTCATCCGCATCAAGGCGCCCAAAGGACTGATGGACGTCTCGAACGGGCGGCTACGAAAGATAGATTCCGTCGAAAATACCTACCATTGGTTCATATCCAACCCGATCAACAACTATGGAGTCAACATCAACATTGCCGACTACGTTCACTTCGGGGAAACCTATCAAGGTGAAAAAGGACCGCTTGATATGGATTATTATGTACTGCGCTACAATCTAGAAAAAGCCAAGGAACACTTCAAGGACGCTCCCAAGATGATGGAAGCCTTCGAACATTGGTTCGGCCCCTACCCCTTCTATGAGGATAGTTTTAAACTGGTAGAAGTGCCCTACCTAGGCATGGAACACCAAAGCTCGGTCACCTATGGCAACCAATACAAAAAAGGCTATCTGGGCAGGGACCTGTCCGGCACCGGATGGGGCCTCAAGTTCGATTTTATCATCATCCACGAGGCGGGCCACGAGTGGTTCGCCAACAATATTACGTATAAAGATGCGGCCGATATGTGGATTCACGAAGGATTTACGGCCTATTCCGAAAATCTGTTTTTAGACTATCACCTCGGTAAAGAAGCTTCGGCGGACTATGTCATCGGCACCCGTACCAACATCAAGAACGACAAGCCTATTATTGGGCCCTACGACGTAAACCAAGAAGGCTCAAGTGATATGTACTACAAAGGGGCCAACCTGCTGCACACCATCCGGCAGTTGGTGGATGATGATGAACAGTGGCGTCAGATCTTACGCGGACTGAACGAGGAATTTTATCATCAGACCGTGACCACCAAGGAAATCGAAAACTATATTTCTAAAGCATCCGAAATCGACCTGTCAAAGGTGTTCGATCAATATTTGCGGACGACCCTTATTCCCGAATTCGAATATCAAATCGATGGTACATCGCTGAAATATCGCTATACCGATATTGTGGAAGGCTTCGAGATGCCCATCCAAATATCCGTAGATGGAAAAAGTCAGTGGATTACTCCCTCTGGCGAATGGGAAACCAAGAAAATCAAAGGTGACCCTTCCACATTAAAGGTCAATCGCGATTTTTACGTAATCAACAAAACAAACCATTAAGTTCATTCTTTCTGGAGTACTACCCTACAAAGGACCTATGGATTCAGATACATGACCATTATTTGCTCTCAGGTTGGTCTCCCTTCTTCTTCAGGATAATCGACTGAATACCGGTCAGGGGAATCGTCCCGGCCGCACCGTTGTCGGTATAGCTGGCGGTCAATACCATTACGTTATCGCCCTGCTTCGGTTCCGGGCTGATAGTACCTGAGGCGGGCAGGGACTTTTCCTTGGCGGAGCTATCGGCCAATGACATAATATATTCCGCCATCTGTCGCGTCTCATCCTTGGTTACGGTGGGATGGGCTGGCATCACGACCTCGCCCCAAACCCCGCCGCCACCGGAGATAATTTTATTTTGAAGGTAACCGGCAGCTTCGGGCTTGTCCTTATATTTCATGGCGATATCCATGTAGTTCGGTCCTATGGATGCTTCGCTTTCCTTGTGGCATGTTTTGCAATCCATTCCCTGTGTCAATGCCTTTCCCGTTACCGCTGCGGAAACTTGTTGGTGTCCGAGGGACATGTTCTGCTTGTCGAAACTTTCCAAATAATCTACGGATACGAATATGTTGGATGCATCGATAGTGCCTCCATCGGGGTCGCTCGCCGTCACGCTATATTTTACTGGGCTTCCTGAGATAAAGAATGAGGAATTGCCTCCTTGCAAATTAATGGCCACCTCGGGACGGGAATTTCCTGCAACGACGGATATTACCTCGCTTTGAGCCATTTCGCCTTGCTCATCCCTGACCTCCACGGAAACTTTGTAATCCCCAGCTTCCTCGAACGTATATTCGATTTGAGGTTCCGAAGTTTCCTTGGTCTCCCCGTTGCCAAGGTTCCAGATGTAACTGATGGCATCCTTTTCGCGGTCTTTCGCCTCGACCTGAGC
>JBAUIP010000087.1:0-6122 GCA_049683055.1 Pricia sp. | reverse complement strand
GAAAATTCCAATTCACCTTGTTTAAATTCGTTGAGGGCCTCCTCGGTTTCAAAGAAAACTACTTCTATGGCCGACTGCCCACCGATTTGAAGACCGACATCTACTTTCTTCAAATCGGCCATGCCCGTTACGGAACCGTCCTCATAGAGCACCCCGTTTCCCGAGGCGGCCCCTAAAATAAAGCCACCTTCACCGACATTCGGAAAAATAACGTAGCCGGTGGAATTGTCGAAAAAGGTCTGAAGGTTTTCGTCGACATCCAAAACTTTTTCTTTGGCGGTAATGGCATCCGCGATAACATCCTGGTCATCTCGGTCTTGGCCAAAAGTCGCGAAAGCGATGAGAAGTACTGCTGCGGTTGTAAATAGGTTTAATTTTTTCATTACTAGTGTTTTTAAATTAATGTTACCTCGTTTTTTTAAGCTACCTTGATATACAATGTATTGAGAACTTTGCTAGTCCCTCGTTGCCGAAACCCTACCATCGGGAACGAACGGCCGGGTGTTAATACAAGGGCCGCCATTTTTAAGGCGGCCCATATAAAGTTTCGAGGTTCGAACTAATTCCAGTTTTCGATATCCTGCCGTACCTGTTCGGGCGTCCGATCGGTTCTACGACCGATACGTTTCATAGTCATATCAAAACGTCCCGGCTCGACCCTGACATCGTCATCGGTAAGCTTCGGATATCGCTCCCGATAATCGGATTCCATATCGTACCACTGGTCTTCCAGATCTTCATAATCCGTTCCGAGACCATCGTCACGATAATCGGTATCATCGTAGTCCGTGTCATCATAGTTGCTATCATCGTAGCCAGCGTCATCAAAGTCTGCATCATCGTGCTGCGACCCGTACCCACCTTGACCCTGCGAGGTGCGTTTTTCTTGTTTGGAATTCTCGATGAAGTCATCGTCATCGTCATCTCTACTTCTGTACTTCTTGTTCCTGTCCATAATTGAAAAAATTTAAGGTTAATACTATAAAATTAGTTCGGTGATAGATGCTATTTTATCCCGTTTCATCAGTAAGTTAACGTTATCGATATGAGTTAAATATTCGAGTAAATATTACAATCGGTTCACCATTGAATCATCAATTTTGATGTATAATTTACTGTAATCGAAGGTTTAGCATCGAACCCTGAACCTTCCAAAAAAAACTTCATGAAAAAATCGTTACTACCCTTCGTAGTATTGTTTGGTGTTTCGGTCACGCTTCGGGCCCAAACGCCGGTTTTGGCCGACGATGTTATTTTGACGCCAAGCTTTTTTATAACCATATTTTCCGGATTGGTCCTGGCCCTCGTATTTCAGTTTCTGCTGACCGCAGTATCAATAGCCGCCGGGGTAACCGCTATCGGAGACGTAAAGAAAAAATTTGTCAAGGCACAGGCGAGGCCCGGAGGTTCTGATAAGGATAGGGATCAAACCTTCGAACAGGATTATTCTTCCGATACCCCTATGGGCGTCAAACTTTCGACCGCATTTGGTATATGGAGCGTCATAACCACCTGTATCGCACTTTTTGGAGCAACTGCGTTGGCACTGAACCTGAGCACCATCGAGTCGTCGAACATCAACGCTGCTATTGCCTTGGTCATTTGGGGCCTTTTCTTTTTGATTTTGTTCTATTTGGAGGCCAAGGTGGCCCGAACCCTGATCGGTAACCTGATATCGACGGCCACTTCTGGTCTAAAGGCCTCTGCCGGGGCTATTTCTTCGATGTTTTCCAGCTCCCCGGAGACCAAAATGGAAAAACGTAGTGGACCATACCCTCCAAAAGGTCCGTTCGGAATTTGATAAGGGATTCAATACGGAAAAAATATCCAGCGTCTTGGATAATTTTTTATCCAAGGTCGATAACAAGGTTCCCGACTATGACAATCTTAAAAAGGACTTGGAAAACATAGCCAAAAAATCTTCCAACAGCGGTAGCTCCGGAAAATGGATGGGAGTTCAACAGTCGGTAAACCGTTTTATTTCGGAACATGAGGACAGCTCGGATTCCCAAAAAAAGTCCAAGGCCAAAAAACTCCGGGAAACGCTCAACACCATCAACGAGAAGTACAAAGAAAGGGATGGAGGTATCGAAGGGGCCAAAAACGTTGTCACCGAGCTGTCCTCTGCCGATGAGCAAGAAATAAACAATAGAACCGAACAGTTCAAGAAATACCTGTCCACTTCGGAGGCCTCCGGCTTTTCCGAAGAGAAATTGGATCAAGCGATAAAAGGCATGGCGAACCATCCGAAGATGACGGCCTCCATACTTTCCGACCAAATCAAAAATCTGGACAGAAACAATCTTATCGAACTTTTGTCATTCAACACCAACCTGAAAAAGGAAAATTTGGAGAAGTACAGCAATCAGGTCTCCAATGCCGTCCATCGGGTATCAAAGGAATTCGATTCGGATAACGACGAGCGCCTGACCCAAAGAATCGAGGCCCAGGTCGCCGGTTTCTTTAATTCTACGGGAAGGGAAGAACTGGACTACGATAGACTCAAACAAGATGTCCAGCGTATAATGGACAATCCCGACGAGAGCCTTTCGATCATCAAGGGCCGGCTGGCCACTTTCGATGAAGAGACCTTGCGAGCCGTCGTGACCAACAACAAATATGTAGACGACACCCAAATCGACCGTATCGTTCACACGATTTCGGACGGTAAAAAACAAGTGCTGGACAAAATCTCGAGCATTGAGCACAAGGCCCACGAACAGATCGAGATCGCAAAGCTAAAAGCGGTCGTACAGGCCGAGCATGCACGCGAAACGGCCGCCTCTGCAGCATGGTGGTTGGTATTGACGGCCATACTTTCAGGTGTAGCGGCTATCGGAGGTGCTATGCTACCCCTTTAACATAGTCAAACGAATAACGGGTAGAACCCCCAGGGTAGCACCTTGGACCTACTTTTCCAGGGTAGCACCTCGGACCTACTTTTCCGGGGTAGAACTATGGGGAATTGAACCACTAAAGATTAATTTCTAAAACTCAAATACAATGGAAAAAAACATTCAGGTAGATAGTAACGAAAAGCAAAAAAAACAACCCGGAGACCAGCATGAAATGGATCCCAGTCCGAAAACCATTCGCGATGATTATAGGGGCAGTGATAAACTGAAAGATAAGATAGCCTTGATAACGGGGGGTGACAGTGGCATCGGCAAAAGTGCCGCCGTTCATTTTGCCCGGGAAGGAGCGCAGGTCGCCATCGTATATCTGGACGAGAAAGAGGATGCCGAAAAAACGAAAAAAGCGGTAGAGGACGAAGGCCGGGAATGCCTGTTGATCGAAGGTGATGTGAAAGACGAACAATTCTGTAGGGATGCCGTTCAACGTACTATAGACCACTTCGGAGGCTTGAACATCGTGGTCAATAATGCGGCCATGCAGTTTCCGGCGGAAGACATTACGAAAATCAAATCGGAAAATCTGCGCAAGACCTTCGAAACGAATATTTTCGCTTATTTCTATATTGCCCAAGCAGCCTTTGACCATTTGAACGAGGGCGATAGTATTATCAATACCACCTCGGTTACCGCCTATCGCGGTTCGGAGCATCTCATCGACTACGCCAGTACCAAGGGGGCGATTACCTCTTTTACCCGCAGCCTTTCACAGGCCATGGCCGAAAAAAAGGTTCGAGTGAATGCCGTGGCACCGGGTCCGATCTGGACACCGTTGATTCCGGCCACCTTTAGCGGCGAAAAACTGGAGAAATTCGGTACCGAGGTGCCCATGGGCAGGCCCGGCCAACCTTCTGAACTCGGGCCCGCCTATGTATTTTTGGCCAGTCAAGATAGCAGCTATATGACCGGTCAGATACTACATATCAACGGCGGCGAGATTATTGGCGGTTAGGAATAACGGTTCGTTCGCAAAAGAACGGTTCTCTAAAAAATCACCCATCACGCGACCGAAGTTACCTGATGGGTGAAATTTTTCTAGGTTAAAATTACCGGTTACTATAAATTCTAGACTACACCGGAATGGATTCCGCTTTTTCTATTCGGTTCCAATTACGGTGCTGTGCGATTGCCTTTACAAAGACGTCGGCGTTGGAATTGATACAGACCGCCTTATCGTCCTTAAAGTCCTTGACATAGCTTTTGTCCAAAAAGTTTTCACCTTCATCATCGGCCGCAATGGCCTTGCAGTGTTTCAGGGCCTCGTTCACGAACTTGACGAACTTGGCGTTTTTTAGTAGGGCATCGATGGATTTCTGTCCTCCCGGAATGTAAACAGCATCGTACAAAACGCTTTCGGTGGTCGCTATAGAAGCTTTCACCTCATGGTCTTTGTCCCCGTCACATTGAATAATTCCGCCTTGCGGCGCGATAATGTTGACCACCGCATGTTCATGATGCAGGGCATCGACCATCTTCTTCAGATTTTTGCCGCTAAATCCGTCGGCGGCCAAAACGGCAATCTGTCGGGTAGCAATGCTTTCGAACTTCGTGTTGGCCTGGCTCAATGCCGGCGACTCGTCAAGGTAATTCTTTTTTGGCCCAGGCTGAAATTCCTCCACATTGGCATTCGCCCCTATTGCCTGGTTGATGGGGCGCTCGATATCATCGGGAACGGATAGACCCAGATTTTTGGCTACTTTCTCCGCTAGACTACTATCGATCTGATCGATCATCCACAGCATGCGTTCTTGAATGTGTTTATGGGTACACTTACCAAGTTCGAAGCTGTAGGCATCCGCCACATGGCTCTTCTCCCAATCGGAAAGGCTGCGGTAGAAAAGCGCGGGCTGCGAAAAGTAGTCGACAAAGCTCTCGCTTCTGGTACGCACCTTTTTGGCATCGATACGTTCTTCATACGAAGAGAACGCCCCTTCCTCAATTTTGGAAAGATAGGGACAGCCCCCTCCCAACGTATTCGGAAAATAGGCGGTTCCCCCTTTCGGGATATCCATTTGCATGTGCCCGTCCCTTTGGTTGGTGTGGTATTCCGCCACTGGACGGTTGATGGGAATCTGGTGAAAATTTGGACTGCCCAATCGTGAGAGCTGCGTATCGCGGTACGAAAATAGCCGGCCTTGCAACAAGGGGTCATTGGTAAAATCGATTCCCGGTACTACGTTACCGGGCAAAAAGGCCACCTGTTCGGTCTCGGCAAAGAAATTATCGGGGTTTCGGTTTAGGGTCATCTTGCCGATGGCCTTGACCGGAACCATTTCTTCGGGAACAAGTTTGGTGGCATCCAGAAGGTCGAAATCGAATTTGTGCTCGTCTTCCTGTGGAATGATCTGAAGGCCGAGCTCCCACTCCGGATACTGGCCCACCTCGATAGCTTCCCAAAGGTCGCGCCGGTGGAAATCGGAGTCGGCACCGCTAATCTTAACCGCCTCGTCCCAAGTTATGGAATGCACGCCTAAGAGGGGTTTCCAGTGGAATTTGACGAAATGGGACTCCCCTTTGTCGTTCACCAGCCGAAAGGAGTGGATGCCAAAGCCCTCCATCATCCGGTAGCTTCGGGGGATGGCCCTATCGCTCATCAACCAGATATGGTTGTGCAGGGTTTCCGGACTCAGGGAAACAAAGTCGTAAAACGTATCGTGTGCAGATGCGGCTTGAGGAATCTCATTATCCGGTTCGGGCTTTACGGCATGAATCAAATCGGGAAACTTCATGGCATCCTGAATAAAAAAGATGGGCATGTTGTTCCCGACCAGATCCCAGGTACCTTCCTCGGTATAAAATTTTACGGCAAACCCACGTACATCCCTGGCGACATCAGTAGACCCCTTTGAACCGGCAACCGTCGAAAAACGGACGAACACCGGTGTTTTTCTATCGGTGTCATTAAAAATACCGGCTTTGGAGTATTCAGAAATGCCCTCATAAAGCTCGAAAACACCGTGGGCACCACTGCCTCTTGCGTGTACGATACGTTCGGGAATGCGTTCGTGGTCGAAACTGTGTATTTTCTCGCGAAGAATAAAATCTTCGAGCAAGGTAGCCCCTCGCGGCCCCGCTTTCAAAGAGTTGTTCGTGTCGTTCACCTTGAGACCTTGACGGGTAGTCAAAGGTTTACCTTCAGGGTCTAATTTGTATTTTTCGAGTTGTTCGGATTTTGCGGAATCGCTAGCTTTTTTTGACATGGTATTAGAT
>JBAUIP010000086.1:0-1631 GCA_049683055.1 Pricia sp. | reverse complement strand
ATTCCAGGGAAGGGATGACCTCATGCTCTCCGACCGGAAGAGTTGTAGGATCGATACGAATTTGGTTCCATAGTTCGTTTTCTAGGACGGTCTTGTCCTACTTTAGGTTCTGATCGGCCTCTCCTTCGAAATAGGAATGGGACATGACCTCGAACTGTTCCCGATTGTTCAACTGGGCGTAGACCTGTCCGCACCATTCCTGTGATGAAAACGTGACCTTAGTGGCATGCCGATTGTTGTGTACAGGATAAAAAGTGCTGGTCATGATAGAGTAGGGGTAGATGCCCGTTAGATAGTTCTTGGTCGCGTTCAGCTTGAGCACCGGCACATTGTCCGGCTGGCTGGCATCGGCCTTTACCTGCACTTCGGGCAAAAACGGCTCTGTCACATAAATAAGCACGGATTCCCCTTCCCGGATTTCGCCGTAGCGCGCCTGTTCCAGTTTGTAGGAAGTGATTTCCGCCTCCCCGGCGTACCAGTATTCTTTAAAGTCTTCGGATAGTTCTTTTTTAGGGCGTTTCTCTTCCTTGGCCTCGTTCATAGCCATTTCCTCTTGCTCCGATTTCTGTTGTTCTTGGCAAGATAGCGCGACTATGGCTATCGCGAACATAAGAAAAACAATTTTTGGGCGACGGAATTTTTTCGTTTTGATGTAGGCAATAAGTGTTTTCATTTCTAGGATTTTCTCTCTCAAAATTACCAAAAAAGCATCATCCTACCATGTCCATTAGCGTTTTATAAACCACCTGCGAAGGAAGCCCGACTACGTTCGGATACGAGCCTTCAATGCTTTCGATACCGATCAGACCGATCCATTCCTGGATGCCGTAAGCGCCCGCCTTGTCGAAAGGAGCGTAATTATCGATGTAAAATCTAATTTCTTCATCGGTAAGCTCCTTGAACCGGACTTTCGTGATTTGGCGGACCGTCTTTCGGCGGACCGTATCTTGATCCGCAGCGAAGGTGAAACAGACCGAGGTAATTACTTCATGTTCTTCGCCGGATAATGTCCTGAGCATCGCAAAAGCTTCCTCAACGTCAGCTGCCTTCGCGAGGGAGCGTTCCTTGTGCCAGACGACAGTATCCGAGGTGATGAGGATTTCATTGGATGTCAGTGTGCCGTCAAAAGCGGAGGCCTTCAGTTCGGCGAGATAATCCGAAATAGCGCTCCCCTTTAATTCATCGGGATAAACCTCTTTCACCGGTTTTAGACGGATTTCAAAATCCAATCCCATCTCCCTGAAAAAACGCTGCCTACGCGGGGATGCGGAAGCGAGGATGAGGTTGTGATTTCGCAATTTATCGTAGAGCATCCCCATCAGTCATTGTCCGCACTAAAATTCCCGATCCAATCGCCCCGCACCTTGAGCACCTGCTCGATAACATCGCGAACGCAGCCCTCCCCGCCATTTTTATGGGATACATATTTACTGATCGCCTTCACTTCCGGTACGGCGTTTTGGGGGCAGGTAGGCAACGCGACCGTTTGCATCGGCGGAATATCGGGAATGTCGTCGCCCATATAAAGCATCGTTTCGGCAGATATCTCGTAGATGTCCTTATATTCCTCCAAGGCATCCATCTTGTGGTGGGCACCAAGGTAAATATCCGTGACACCTAAGGCCTTGAGG
>JBAUIP010000085.1:0-1569 GCA_049683055.1 Pricia sp. | reverse complement strand
GTCGCATACTGATCTCAAGTAGTCAAACGACAGGATCAGGAGGCGCTTGCAATGACCCAGCAGCTACAACGGCAATCGGAACGGCACCTAGACGAGAGACGCCTCGACCGCGTGGAGGATTCAACGTGGTCAGGGCGACCGGGGTGGATAAGAAGGCTCCAGCAACGAGTCAGCCGAGGATTTGTACGCCATCAGGAGCCCGTAAAAGAGTTGCAGGCGACACTTGCACCCCTGGGCGTGAGTAGGGTGCTACGCCGCCATACCAGGGAGATAGAGTGGTGCCTCCGGGAGGTTGGGGCCGAGGCTGTGCAGTTAAGCGGAACCTTATCTCTGGACACACGGATCGGAGACGGGTTTTCCGACGCGTCCATCTACATCATAGCTGCTGACAATCGCATAGAGCGCATGGAGACGTTACAGGGCTTTGACGACGAGCAGAGCTTTGCAGAGCTGCTACCCGCCGACGCCGAACTGATCCTGGTAGTGCCGTATTCGACCTCCTCCAAGAGAGACGCCGCACTATACGAGGTGGAGGAGGAAGCCCGCCATGATATCTGGCACGAGGCTGCAATAGCTACTCGCTAAAGACTCGCCGATTACTACAGAGGTCCACAGAGATTAGAAGTGGAGGTTAGAAGTGGATACCACAACGATCACGACGAGCTCGGAGAACCACCGGACAAGAAGGACGGAATCCAGAAGGCAGGCGGTGCGGACGAATGCCAACTACCCATCGGACGACCCTAAAGTCGGCGTATTCACACCTCCAACAACGAGCAGAAGACCGCACACCGATTACGTATCAGCCGCTTGCCTGGAAGTTAGGGACGTCACGGACGAAGAAGCATGTTACGAGGTGATGTTGCTCCGACTCTTCGCTAGAGAGTACGTGGAAAAGTTGCCTGACGGAGCGCAGAGGATCTCCGACTATCACGAGAAGGCTCCATTGGTCACCCGCGCTATTGAAAGCCATCCCGCATACCTGGAGATCTACGTGGATCTCTACGAGCGTTTTATTGGACGCTTAATCGAAAGGATTCAATATGGTCGCTGGGAGGAGGCTCACGAAACCTTCGGGCGAATGCGGGAGAAGATCGAGAACCGCTTTCTGCAAAGAGATCCCACCTGTCTCCAAGGTGTGGTCTCTTGACTGCCGCGAACCTCCGAACCCGCAAATGGCACTGTCTGGCCTTACTCGCCGCAGCGTTGGTCGTGGCGGTCCCTGCTCTCTACACGGCGGGCGTGGGAACTTCTGGGGTTCTCGAACAGATCGACGTGGAAGCGATGCAGGATTTCGTGCGGGGATTCGGCGTCTGGGCTCCCTTATCCTCCGTGGGCCTGATGATCGTACATGGCCTGGTTCCGTTCCCGATCGAGGCCCTCACGGTCGCCAACGGCCTACTCTTCGGTTTCTGGGAGGGGGTGGTCGTGACCTGGACCGGGATGATGCTCGCCTCCTGGGCCGGCTACCTTGCGGCACGCTACACAGCCCGCCCGCTGGCGCTCCGGTGGGTCTCCGCCGAGCGGCTGGAGGGGATCTCGGATCGGGTCTCCGGCGCTCCCTGGAAG
>JBAUIP010000084.1:0-10080 GCA_049683055.1 Pricia sp. | reverse complement strand
CGCCCACCAATTCCGAATTGCTGAGCTCTTCGGGACCAATCGAAACGCCCATCACTTCGGTTGCCGAATTCGTCGGCAGCCCTCTCGGGATAGATATCGAACAGGTTGTTGGCACCCAAGGTGAGGGTAAGGGCATCGGTAACGTTATATCCGATGGATAGATCGGTTACTATCCGCGAGTCAAACTCCTGCTGATTCTCGACCACTGTGGTCGCCTCGGTTACCGGGCCGAAATACACATTTCTCAGAAAAAAGACCAATCGATCGGAGGTCAGGCCGTTCGATAGGTTGACCTTGGTCCGCGGTACGGCCTCCTCCAAATAAACCCGGCTGTCTTCCGGGAAATAGGTGTCCACCAATCCGGCGTTGGTCAATACCTCGGAAGCATTGATATCGCCGATTTGGTTGGTGCGGGAAAAGGTTCCTGCCAAGTCGGACTTCAGCCTCCAATTGGTGCCGATATTGGCGTTATGGGTGATGACCACATCGAGGCCGCGGGATTCCGTATCGATGGCGTTGGCAAAAAAGGATGCCGCCGTGGCATTGGCCTGTTGCAAAAGATTGAAAAGCTCCAATTGGGCACCGGAATAAACTGGGTTTTCATCGGCGTCTTCGATGACCTCTCCGTCTGCGTCGGTATCGGGAGAGGCCTGAAATTGACCCGTATAGACTACCCTGTCTTCGATTTCGACGTAGTAGGCATCTACAGTAACGGCCAAGTTCAAATCAGGAATCTGGGCCGTCAGACCCAAACTTACACTCTGTGAGGTTTCTTCTTTCAGCTCCGGAATACCCAAAAGCTGGGCGGCCCGGCTGTCGTTGGCAAACGTGCCCACTTCTTGGGGATTGCCCTGATTGTCGAAAATCGTCGAGGTGGAATTGAAATTAATCTGGTGCAACGACGGCGCCCGGAATCCCGTATTGGCGGCCCCGCGAAGGTTCAGGTTATCGGTAATCTTAAACCGGGTCGCCAACTTAAAGTTGATGGTCGACCCGAAATCGCTGTAGTTTTCGAAACGGGTCGCAAAACTGGCGAGAAATTTTTCGGAGAAATCAGCCTCGATATCAAAATATCCGGCGACACTGCTTCGACCTCTCGATAGCTCGTTACTAGGTGCGAAGCCGGGAAAAACCTGCGATCCTCCAGGGCGTGCATCTCCGAAGAAATCCTCCGACGGTTCTTGTGAGGCCAAGGTTATCCGCTGTCCGTTCTCCGTATATTGTGCGTAGGAAGCTTCCTCCCCCGCTTCGATATCATACTTTTCGGTTCGGTATTCCGCTCCAAAAGCCACATTCAGACCTGCCATAACATCGTCGAAATATTGGGTAA
The DNA here is from genome assembly GCA_049683055.1 of Pricia sp. Lineage (GTDB taxonomy): Bacteria > Bacteroidota > Bacteroidia > Flavobacteriales > Flavobacteriaceae > Pricia. The sequence goes on along the minus strand of JBAUIP010000084.1, from coordinate 8,750 downwards.
CATCGAGATTGGCGGTGTTCTGGGCAAATGAAAATCCACCTGCATCGAAAATGGTCGGGGAAGCACTTTGTAAAGATGCGTTGAAGGTGTTTCCTATGGTATAAAGAAAGGCATTTCGGCCGTAGGTGTTGCTCAGGTCAACGTCCCAATCGCCTACTTTTCCCTTGATTCCGAGAGAGAGGGACTGGTCTTTTATATTGGAATTGATTTCCGGTAGAAAACCGTCGGGATACGCCGGCGTATAGGTCCGGCTTTGGTTCGGCAAGCGGTAAAATCCGGCGGAGTTTCCCGTTCGGGAGCTGAGTCCCGCAAACGAGTACACTTCCGTACCATCATCGTCTAGCGGAAGGGATAAGTTGGCAAAGAACCGGCCACCACGTAAGGCGGACTGCCCCACTCGCATGTTGTAATCGCTGCGTTCTTGGCCGCGGGCCGCAAGCTCCGCCTCGGTAACATCCTCGGAAAGTATGGGCTGTAGCTCTTCCTTGGTAGTGGCGCCGTTCAAGGCGATACCGGCCTGATTGGCATATTGTATTACGTCGGCCACGTCATCGTCCAACAGGTTGGATACATCGTACCCATCGCTCCGGGCGAAGCGCTCGACTACATTATATTGGTTAAAGACTTGGCCTTCCCATTCCCTCATCCTGCTATAATCCTCACGAACATCGAAATCCCCGGAGAGATTTAAGAATCCGCCGTTTTCACCCAGTTGTACTCCATAGCTGGCCGCCACATTGGTCGATTCACCATCGACGCCGCCCGTCTGGTCGTTGGCGTTTTTGGTAAAATTGGCTCCGGTAGTCACGGTAGTGTTCAACTGGTTGACGGATTTATTCAGTACAATATTAATGACCCCGGCAATCGCATCGGAACCGTATTGAGCAGCCGCACCATCTCGCAAGACCTCGATACGCTGAATGGCAGCGGCGGGAATGGCGTTCAGGTCCGTACCCACACTACCACGGCCGAAGGTACCGTTGACATTGATCAAGGAGGAGGTATGCCGACGTTTTCCGTTGACGAGCACCAAGACCTGATCGGGACCCAGTCCTCGAAGGGATGCGGGGTCGATATGATCGGTACCATCGGAAATCGTTTGGGTATTCGAGGTAAACGATGGGGCCACGTAATTCAAAATCTGGTTCAGATTGACCTGCGGTGCCACGTTGTTCAATTCCGTCATGTCAATGACGTCGACCGGTACCGCACTTTCCACTGCCGTACGGTTAGGGGCGCGCGATCCGACGATAACCACCTCGGACAGGGCCACGCCGGAAGCGAGCTGTATGCTCATTTCTCCGGATTCGGCCGTAACCTCTTGGGTTTCAAATCCGATGTAGGACACCACCAAGGTATCGCCCACTTCGGCATCGATAGAAAAATTACCGTCAAAATCGGTGGTAGAGCCAGTTGTCGTGCCCTTTACCACCACGGAAGCGCCCGGTAAAGGAACGCCTTCGTCGTCTAAAATGGTTCCCGTGATCTGGGCACTGGCGATGCCAAATACCCCGAAAAATAGGATGAACAATACAAAGTACTTTGTTTTCATAATGTATTATAGTTTAAGTTAGTGTTAAATTCTTTTAGGAAAATTAGGTAAATATTTTCCGCTAGCGTAAGAAATTACTTAAAATCAGCGGACAGGACTATGGGGCAAATCGCGAAAACAACTCGATTTCGTACATTTAAACCAAACTAAAGTTCATGCAGCACCTCATCGACCGCTTTCTGAAATATGTGAAAATCGATACCCAGAGCGACCCGAATTCCAAAACTACTCCCAGTACCGAAAAGCAATGGCTCTTCGCGGAAGAACTCGTCGAAGAATTGAAAGAAATAGGTCTGGAAGAGGTCACCATCGACGACAACGCCTACATCATGGCCACTCTGCCCGGCAATATCGAGGAAGATGTTCCCGTTATCGGATTTATATCCCATTTTGATACCAGTCCCGATTTTACGGGAACGGATGTCAATCCGCAAATCATAGAAAATTACGACGGCAAGGATATCATCCTTAGTACGTTGGAAAATATCGTGCTATCCCCTGATTATTTTGAGGATTTAAAACAGTATAAGGGACAGACCTTGATTACAACGGATGGCACTACCCTACTGGGAGCTGACGATAAAGCGGGTATTACCGAAATCGTGACGGCTATGGAATACCTCATCGACCATCCGGAAATTAAACATGGAAAAATCAGGATAGGATTCACCCCTGACGAGGAAATAGGACGCGGCGCCCATAAATTCGAGGTCGATAAGTTTGGGGCGGACTGGGCCTATACTTTAGACGGAAGTCAAATTGGCGAACTGGAATATGAGAATTTCAACGCTGCAAGGGCCAAAGTAACCGTGACCGGAAAAAGTGTGCATCCCGGATACGCTAAAAACAAGATGGTCAATGCCATCAGCATCGCTACGGAATTCCTGAACATTCTACCGCCCGAAGAGACGCCCCAGCAAACCGAGTCTCGAGAGGGATTTTTTCACGTTCACCATTTTAAGGGCGATATCGAACACGCGGAATTCGAGATGATTATCCGGGACCATGACGAGGAGCAATTTAAAAACCGAAAGCAGCTGGTATTGGATATCAGCCGAAAATTGAACGAAATCCACGGCGACTGCATCGACCTGCTGATCGAGGACCAATATTTCAACATGCGAAAAAAAGTAGAACCGGTCATGCATATCGTCGACATCGCAAAGCAGGCCATGGAAGCCGTAGGCGTTACCCCGATCATCAAACCGATTCGCGGCGGCACCGATGGTTCGCAACTCAGTTACATGGGACTTCCTTGCCCCAACATCTTCGCCGGGGGCCATAATTTTCATGGGAAATATGAATACGTTCCGGTCGAAAGCATGCAGAAGGCGGTGGAAGTTATCGTGAAAATTTGTGAGCTTGTGACGGAAAAAAGATAATTAGTGATAGCCAAGGTATGAATTAGAATGAATACTTTGGTTTTTTGAAGGCCCTCGACTGCGCTCGGGATGACAAACTCACTTGTTGAAGACTACACCATCGGCAGTTTCCACCCATTTTGGTAGTTGGCCTTCAAGAACTGATTGGCCTCCTCTTCCTTAAATTTCCCGGCGGTTTCGTCCCAATAAATTCGGTTACCGGTCTTAAAGGCGACGTTGCCCATGTGGGAAACCAACGCGGCATCGTAGCCGACTTGAATGGGAGCGTTCAGTTTAGAGGCATCGCGGCTTTTGACGGCCTCAATAAAGTTGACGGTGTGCAGGTCAAGGCCACTGGCTCCGCCTTTGTCCTTTGAAATCGCATCCATTTTGGGGATGCCCTCCTTGCCCCATCCCTGAAACTCCACTTCGGGAATGACTTCCCAACCATTGCGGTCCACCACCAAAGTCCCATTGTTCCCTATAAACGAAATACCATGGTTGCGGCCGTAATTACCGCCATCGATTCCGGTGGCATGTTCCCACAGAATTGAAAATCCGTCATATTCGTACACGGTTTGAAGGGTATCCGGCGTCTCGGAGGCATCGTCGGGATATGCGAATTTTCCGCCTAGAGCCATAACGGATTTTGGAGTTCCCGCCTTCATTCCGTACAACGCGTAATCGATGAGATGTACGCCCCAATCCGTCATCAGTCCCCCGGCATAATCCCAAAACCAGCGGAAATCGAAATGGAACCGATTGGGATTGAACGGCCGTTCGGGCGCGGGGCCGAGCCACATCTTATAATCCACGCCTTCTGGCGCGGGGCCGTCGGGCTTGACGGGCACGGGCTTCATCCAACCTTGATAGGCCCAGGCCTTGGCAAGGCGTATTTCCCCCAGCTTTCCGGAATGTACAAAATCAATAGCATCCACAAAATGGGGCTGGCTGCGCTGCCATTGGCCAATCTGTACCATACGGTCGCTGGAACCGACATAATTCAACATGATATCTGCCTCTTGCACTGAATTGGCGATGGGCTTTTCGCAGTACACATCCTTTCCGGCCTGTAAGGCATCGGTCAGTTGTAGGCAGTGCCAGTGATCGGGCGTACCAATGACAACCACGTCGATGTCCTTGTTTTCCAACATCTTTCGGTAGTCCCGATACCATTTTGGTTTTTTGATGCCCGCTTTTTCGAGGTCGGCAGTACGGGCTTTCAATACATTTTCATCGACATCGCAAAGGGCGATGACATTGGTTTCGCTAATTTTCAACATAGAACTCAGATCACTGAATCCCATGCCCTTGCAGCCGATGAGGCCAATGTTGATCTGGTCGTTCGGCCCCACTCGCTTGCGCATCGAGGCCAACAATTCCATAGGAAAAAGAAAGGCGGCTCCGGAGCCGGCCAAGGCGAGACTACTTTTTTTGATGAAATTTCTTCTGTTCTGATACATGACACCCAGTTTTTTGTGGATGGAACAAGATACTAATTTCCGATACACCGCCAACTACCGATTGCGGGTGGCGTGGTACTTTTTCATTGTCGAATTTACCTAAAACGCTAAATGGGATGTTCTCACACATAGGATAGACCAGCCCACCAAAAGGCAGCAGATTTAAAAACCTGAACAACCAGAGCTTCGGGAATAAAAAAGCACCGATTTCAAAAAACCGGTGCTTTAAACCTAAATATCTTCAATACTAAACGTTTACACTTACTTCTTGTCGGGAGCGTTCAATTTCTTGCTCATCTCCATTGAAATGGCGGAGCGGTCGAATTTCAGCTTTCCGGCCATAGTTTCAAGAATGCAGGAAAAATCCTTATCGTTCAAATCCATCACCTTGCCGTGGAGTCCGCTTTTGGTAATGACCCGATCGCCCTTTTTGAGCTCGGCCGCAAATTTTTTCTCGTCCTTCGAACGCTTCATTTGCGGGCGTATCATAAAAAAATACGCCACCACAAAAATTAATATCATCGGAAGAAACTGTCCTATATCACCCATTGGTTAATTCAATTTTTATTACTATTTGTTCTATTTTAAAAGGACAGCAAAGCCTGTCCGAAATGCTATCGGTTCTCAGCTAAAAGAACCAAAGACCCACCGTCAGGCAGGTCTTCTATTATTGATTTGAGGTGAAATCCACTAAAATTTAGCGTTGTCGATTTCGGTCTGCGACGAACTCTTCGAACTCTGACCCCTCTACGAAGTAGGTCCAACGGGACCCGCATTCTTTGGATTTACAAAAGCCTTGATTCGCAACAACTCCGAACCTTTTTCAGTGTTCGCGTTGACCGTAATGGTCTTGGTCACCTGATTTTGTCCAGATCCGTTGAATTTCACTACCAATTCGCCCTCTTCACCCGGTGCAATCGGTTCCTTTGGCGGATTGGGTACCGTGCATCCACAAGAACTGGTGGCATTGGTAATAATCAAGGGCGCATTGCCGGTGTTGGTGAATTTAAAAATGGTCTCTTGGGCCGTTCCTTGTTCAATGGTTCCAAAATCGTGCTCTTCCTTCTCGAATTCCATAACTGGAATCTGCTTCCCGGCCTCGTCACGCTCGGCAGCCTGGGCCACGTTATCGGATTTTATTTTTTTTGAAGCGTCTTCCTTACAAGATACAAAAGCTATCATGGCGACGGCGCTTAGGGCTAAAATTGCTTTTTTCATGGTGGTACTATTTAATTAGATTGCAAAATTAATGAATTAAGTTCATAGTTCAAATGGACTAACATCTCCTTAACGCATTCTAGCTGATTTTATTGAGTGATGCTCTTACCGAAAGTGAATTCGATTGTTGAATTTCTTGACATCGGATGCAAAACTCCATCACATCAGTCCCCTTCCGATTTTGTTCAGTTTCTTTTCGGCCTTGTATTCCCTTACAAGATTGTCGAGTATCCCATTAATAAAAGTACTACTTTTCGGAGTGGAATATTCCTTAGCAATTTCCAAGAACTCGTTAATGGTAACTTTCTCGGGAATGGTAGGGAAATTTAGCAATTCGCAGATGGCCATTTTCAAGAGGATGCTGTCCATATCGGCGATACGGTCCTTATCCCAATTGGGAGTTTTTCCTTCAATCTCGGCTGTCCATTTCGCATCGTTCAGTAAAGTTTTAGTCAACAGTTTTTGTGCGAAATCCATATCCGCTTTATCCTTTAATAATCGGGGCAGAAAAAAGGATTCCCTCCGATTTTCGTTCGCCTTTTTGAACAATTTGACGATAAACGTGTTCACAATGGGAAAATCATCTACCCAAGTCAACTTATCGTCCTCAAAATAATCGTAGATTTTTTCGTTGGGCGCAATGACATCCTTATAAATGGATATTACGAAATCCCTATCCTCTGAGTATGAACTCTTGCCCGAAGACATATAAACCGAATAAAGAGGATGACCCACCATCTCGTTGTACAAAATCTTGACGTATTCATCATTTTGTTGCCAGTGCTTGAGCTTACGTTTTTTGAGCTCGGCCTTGATGGATTCGTTCTGTGCCAATTGAAGTAACAATTGGTTGTTGACGAATTTTTCTTGATCGGGATACTTGTCAGATGCCGTGGCCAGATATTTTTTTGAGGAAAGCTGTAGGTGATCGGATGCCCTTTCGCGGATTTCCATCATCAGGCTCAGCATCAGTAGGTAAAGGTTGTACATACTTTCGATACTGTAGCGCAGGAATTTTTCCTGCTTTTCCAAAGAATCGTCCTTCGACAAGGTCAGGGCATAGATACATTGCATGACCTTAATTCTGATATGACGTCTTGTTAGCATGTTGAAGAACTTTTTAGAACCGATGTATTGAAAGGGGGGATACGCTTTTGAAGCGGCAAAAATAGGAAAAGAAAACAAGTTGCAAGGTCAAGTTGCGTGAAAGGGTGCAAAACATGAAAATCGCCGGTAAGAGAAAAACTCAAGGCGAGTTCGTTATCTTTGGCGAATCGAAACTTCGGCCTTACGATGAAAGAACTGCAGCACCTCAACAAATACTTTAGAAAATACTGGAAGAAATTGGGGGTCGGCATCGTGATTACCATCATCGCCCGGATGTTGCAACTGGTCATGCCCTCTTACGTCGAAAAATCCATCTCGGTGGTCGAGCAGTTTATGGACAACGAAATCGCGGAGTCCGAGGCCAAGGGATTGTTGCTGGAATTCATTTTGATCATCGTCGGGGCCGCCCTGCTATCGGGTTTCTTCACCTTTCTTATGCGCCAGACCATCATCAACGTATCGCGCTATATCGAGTACGACCTGAAAAACGAGGTTTTCGACCACTATCAATTGCTGAGCCTCAACTTTTACAAAAAGAACCGTACCGGGGATTTGATGAACCGTATTAGTGAAGATATCAACCAAGTACGACTCTACGCCGGTCCCGCCTTGATGTACGGCATCAACACAGTGACGCTTTTCGTCTGTATCATTCCCATTATGTTCGTCACGGCACCGACCTTGGCCGCCTATGCGTTGGTTCCCTTGCCCATCTTGTCCATATTGATTTACCAGATCAGTAGGGTCATCCACAAAAGAAGTACGGTCGTACAACAATTTTTGTCCACCCTGAGCACCTTTACCCAAGAGGTGTTTTCGGGCGTTTCGGTCATCAAGGCATATGCCATCGAGCCGCAAATCAACTCTGAAATAGGGGACTTGGCCTTGGAGGGGAAGGATAAAAGTATGGATTTGGCCAAGGTCAATGCTTGGTTTTTTCCCCTGATGGTATTGCTTATCGGGGTCAGCAACATTTTTGTCATCTATATCGGTGGGAAGCAGTTTATAGCCGGCGAGATCGAATCCGTCGGCGTGATAGCGGAATTCATCCTCTACGTCAATATGCTGACTTGGCCCGTAGCCATTTTAGGGTGGCTGACCTCCATCGTACAACGGGCGGAAGCATCACAGAAACGTATCAACGAATTTTTACAGGAAACGCCCGACATTAAAAATACCGTTCAGGAGGACACTCCAGTGCAAGGTAGAATCGAGTTTAAGGATGTCACCTTTACCTATGAGGACACCGAGATTACGGCCTTGAAAAATATCTCTTTCACCATAGAAAAGGGCGATACGGTGGCCATCCTCGGGAAGACCGGTTCAGGAAAATCGACCATCCTTGATCTGGTGGCCCGGCTCTACGACGTGACCTCCGGGGAGATACTCATCGACGGGGTGCCTATCGAGCAGCTTAATATCGACAGCCTGCGCGGTGCTGTTGGAGCAGTTCCCCAAGATGCCTTTCTATTCTCCGACTCCATTAAGAACAATATCAAATTCGGCAAAGAAGAGGCTTCGGAAGAAGAAGTGCTAAAAGCGGCCAAAGATGCCGCAGTACATCAAAATATTATCGGGTTTTCCAAAGGCTATGAAACCGTTCTGGGCGAGCGGGGAATTACCCTCAGTGGAGGCCAAAAACAACGGGTATCGATTGCGAGGGCGCTACTGAAGGATCCGCAAGTCTATCTTTTTGACGATTGTCTATCCGCCGTGGACACCGAAACGGAAGAAGAAATTTTGAACAACCTGAAACAGGCATCCGAAAACAAGACAACCTTGATTGTCAGCCATCGGGTTTCTTCCGCAAAGAATGCCGATAAGGTGTTAGTGCTTAAAGATGGCGCCCTTTTGCAGGAAGGTACGCACGACGAACTCAACCAAAAAGACGGCTACTATCGTGAGCTTTACGTGACCCAATTGTCCGAGAACGAATCCTAATCCCTGCGCGACCGGTCCAAAAAACAAGTTTTAGCAAAAACCTATTCGCCCTAGTTGTCGCTAACGAATCTATAGCCCTACGCGACTGGCCTAGGCGAAATGAGCGCC
>JBAUIP010000083.1:0-3399 GCA_049683055.1 Pricia sp. | reverse complement strand
TCTAAAACGCTATTTTGGGGATAAGTTATTCGCGGTCGTCAGCCTGAAGTCGCACGGAGCGGCGGCCGAGGCTGTGGAATTTGGGGTCGGGATGCGATTTTGAGAGCGAGTTGAAGCAAGTTCTGTTTCTGATTGCCTTTAAGTGGGGGATTGATTGGAGATGCTGGAGTCTATGAAAGGAAATTTCTTGGTATACTATGCCATAGCTATATTGAGACCTGGCAAATTGAGATTGTAGCTTTAAAACGGACGAATGAAAGATTTAATATGGGTAATTTGGGATAAAACCAGAGTCAGACCTTGGAATGCCAACCGGGCTTGGAGTTCGGTTTACGGAAGGTCCAATATATATGTTTTCTCAACAAGCTTCAAATTTTTTCCGTTATGAGAAATAGCCTTTTAAATACCTTGAGGATTTTTTTCGCTGTGCTCCTGTTCGGATGCAATAGCGAAAACGCTCCAGACTGCCTGCAAAACTCGGGAGATCTAATTCGCGAAGAAGTTTCCGTTCCCGATTTTGACAAGATCACCGTCTTCGAAAATATCTCTCTCGTTGTCAAACAAGGCAACGTACAAAAAGTCGAAATTGCCACAGGTGAATTTCTGCTCAATGAGGTAACCGCGACCGTCGAAGGCGATCGATTATTGTTGCGCGATAGCAACGATTGTAACTACGTTAGGGACTATGGCCTGACCAAGATATATATTACCTCGCCCAACATCACCGAGATTCGCAGCAGTACGGGCTGGTCGGTCAACAGTGACGGCGTTCTGGGCTACGACAATCTTGCTCTAATTTCCGAAAGTTTTAATAATCCCGAATCGGAAACCACCGATGGGGAATTCGACCTAGAGGTAGCAACCCAAAATTTAGCCGTGGTGGTCAATGGTATCGCTTACTTCAAACTGCGCGGAATTGCACAAAACCTAAGCCTGAACATCGCGGCCGGCGATTCCCGCATCGAGGCCGAAAATTTGGCCGCACAAAGCATAAGCCTCAATCACCGAGGCTCCAACGACATGTTCGTCAATCCCCAACAATCTATTCGAGGAGTCATTCGCGGCGTTGGCAATGTCATCAGCTCTAACCGGCCGGATAGTGTGGCGGTGGAAGAACTTTACAGGGGCCGGTTGGTTTTTGATTAATTTGGAAGAAAGAACTTATATTTGGAAGGGAGTGCAATGAACCAACCCAATCCAATATGGAAGACTCGAATAAAAAAATTCCAGACCATCCCGTTTCCGAAAAACAGGCAATACATTGGCTACAACGGTTAAAGGAAGAAAGTTGGGAGGCCGAATTGCTGGTATCTGCCATCGCGACTTATGGAAGTTTTCAGTTGTTTGGCGTGGTAGATTGGGCTACGAATCAGTTCATTGATTTTTTGCCGGTAAATCAATATCTATTTGGTTACTACATTGTGATTTCGGGACTATTGGCGGTCGGAGTCTTAGTTTCCATGTTTGTCATTCATTTTTTCTTAAGGGCCTTTTGGGTCGGGCTAGTCGGATTGAATTCGGTTTTTCCTGAATATGGTCTGGAGGACAGCGCGTATTCCAAAATTTACACAGAAAAAATCTTATCAATACTACCACGACAGCAGGATACCATCGATAAAGTCGACGAGCTTTGTAGTGTTATTTTTTCGGTGGCCTTCACATTTTTAATGATTTATGCCTACATGGCTATTAGTTTAAGTATTTATTTAGTGGTCTATAATCTACTTCTGGATTATGTGCCCTCGGAAATCTTACTAATTCCAATGTATTTTCTTTTAGCGCTTCTGTTGTTTCAAACCCTATTGGGTATTGTTGCACAACTAAAGAGATTCAAAAATAATTTGGCCATACAAACTTTAGCCTTCAAAACCGTAAAGTTTGGCTCACTCATGCTTTATGGGCCTCTGTACAAGAATTTGCTGCAGATAACTATGACATTTGGGTCTAACTTTAAAAAGAAAAAGGCTTTAGTTGGATTGATTTTGGCGTTTTTTCTATGCGGAGTTATAGTCTCCGTTTTTATGATTACTAATAGCAACATTTCGTATTTGATTAGGGAGAGAACATTTCATACGGATACCCAATATCCAGATTTTTACGAAGACCAAAATGAGCATAACGATTTACTTCTAGTACCGGAAATTGAAGCCGACGTCGTTCAATCGGACTTCGTAAAGGTCTTTATTCCAATCTTGAGAAGTGAAAAAAACTACCAAGAGGAAATTTGCGATTCATTTCAAGAAGACGAGAACCTATCTCAAAAAGAAGGGCGTATTGCGGAAGTAGCTTACAGAATCGACTGTTATCAAAAATACCACCAAATAGTTCTAAACGGCGAAACAATTGAGACAGATTTTGCCAGATCATATCATCCTGAAACCGATCAACTAGGGGTAATTTGCTATCTTGAAGCTAAAAATTTTGCCAGTGGAAAAAACACGTTGGAAGTAAAAAAGGATTTGGAGCGGGATAGGACTACCCATTGGAAAATTCCCTTTCGATACTATCCCAAAAAATGATCAGATTATGAGGTTCACAAATCAGATACGCAGAAGAGTTGAAAACTCTATTATTCTATTCGCGGTAATGTTGTCAGCGCAACTTTCCGCTCAAAATTCCATACTAGGTCACGTGAATCTTGACGAGGACAAGATTACCACTTCAAAAGTCCACCTTACTAAATTTAGCATCGACGCAATCGAAAACCTAAAATACTCCGAGCCAGTCGCTTGGTCACCAGTAGATAACGATGGCTCATTTTCTTTCGACCAGAAGCACCTGTCCGAAAAGAATACGGTTTACCGTTTGTACGTGACCCAAATGCAGAAGGCGATCAACGATACCATTTCCATGAGCCAAGCCTTCATTCTTTCAAAAAAGGACAGTATTTATTTTCCCGAAAGCGAAGTCCCTTTAAAAAATTACGTTTCGACCAATGCGGCCGATCAGGAATGGAAAAAACTAAAGACCTTCGAATCGGAATTGTTGCAGTCACAATTGGCGGAAGTGGATGAAGCCTCTAGGTTAAAAAGCTATGCCCGGGATTCGCTTCGAATACTCATGGTCAAACTGATGGGAATAAAGCAGCTGGATGCCAAAAAGTTATTGGACCAAGACATAGCGGAAAATCCGGAGTACTATCTCGCTGTTTTGGAAGAGCTGAAGGGAAGTGGGATAGAGTCCGAGGAGTATTTTTTTCTGGAGAAAAAGCTGGCTTTTTTGACCCAAGAAATTGTGGAAACAAAATACGCTAGGAGCAAGGCCATCAATTTTATTCTTGGGTCCTTGCTTTTGGTTCTGGTAGCTTTTTTGGTGTTTCAAAGGAAGAAAAAAACCGCGTTACCGGACCTGAGCCAACAGGAAAATAACATCAAAAACCTGATACTACAGGGCAAAAGC
>JBAUIP010000082.1:0-1817 GCA_049683055.1 Pricia sp. | reverse complement strand
GATCAGAACAAGTTCCTCAAGGCCAATAATCAGGAACTCATCAACAACATGGGCAACCTGACCACCTTGACTACCAAAGGGGCCGAAAACCTGGAAAAATCCTTGGAAAGCTTGAAGGAAAAAGATTTGACCATTCGCAAATTGGAGGATGCGATTACCCGACGTGATTCCGTCAACCTGTCCTTGGTACAGAGTCTAAAAGGAGTCTTGGGCAACCTGGATGATGAGGATATCGAGATCAGTGTAGAAAAAGGAGTGGTGTTCGTTTCGATTTCCGACAAGCTGTTGTTCAGTAGCGGAAGTTATAATGTCACCAACCGCGCCAAGGAAGTTTTGGGTAAAGTGGCTAAAGTGGTTAATAACAAGCCCGATTTTGAGTTAATGGTCGAAGGCCATACGGATGATGTTCCTTACAGAAGTGGCGTGTTATTGGATAATTGGGATTTGAGTGTCAAAAGAGCAACCTCGGTAGTCCGTATCCTACAGGATGATTTCGGTGTCGATCCGAAAAGGATGACCGCCGCCGGCCGATCGGAGTATATGCCCCTTTCGCAGACCGAAAAATCCAAGAACCGAAGAACCCGCATCGTGGTGCTTCCGAAAATCGATCAGTTTTACAGTATGATCGAAGAAGGTATGGATGATCCGGCGATCAATAATTAAGAATGCCTAACTCGAACTGGCGGAATTTCGTTCAATTCAATCGATAAGGTACTAGAAAACCGCAGCTTATAGGCTGCGGTTTTTTTATGGCTGATAGCTTTTAGTTTCTTTTATATAAGATTCTGTTTTCATTTGGCTTAATAAAAGATGTCCGTATCCCCCTTACCTTCCCGTAAGATGACCGGCTCGGCCTGGGATAGGTCGATGACCGTAGAGGCCACGTTATCCCCGTATCCACCGTCGATGACCACATCGACCAGTTTGTGCCACTTCTCGTAGATGAGTTCCGGGTCGGTGGTGTATTCCAAGACTTCGTCTTCGTCGTAGATGGAAGTGGACACGATTGGATTCCCCAGACTTTCCACAAGTGCCTTAGCGATATTGTTGTCCGGTACTCGGATACCGACGGTCTTCTTTTTCTTGAAATCTTTCGGCACATTATTATTTCCTGGAAGCACAAAAGTATAGGGTCCGGGCAACGCGCGCTTTAGAATTTTGAAAGTGGCGGTGTCGATCTGCCGTACATAATCCGATAGGTTGCTCAAGTCGGCACAGATGAACGACCAGTTGGCCTTGGCCAGTTTGACACCCTTGATTCGGGCTATTTTTTCAAGCGCGCGAGAATTGGTGATATCGCATCCCAGTCCATAAACGGTGTCGGTAGGATAAATGACCAGTCCGCCTTTGCGCAGGGTGTCGGTAATCACCTTGACAGCGTCCGGATCGGGATTTTCTTCGTATAACTTAATGAATTCGGCCATGTTTTCTTGGCATTATAATTGATTCCACAAAGTACTAAATATTTCCCGTGAAAAAAGCGTTCTACCTTCTACTATTTTCTGTCAATTTAATCGCCCTGTCCGCCTGTTCCTCGGATGATGGCGGCGTTAATGCTCCCGAAGAGCGTTCATCTGCTGAGGCCGAACAGCTCAATGATGTTTCCTATGGAAGCAGTAGCGAGCAGGTGTACGACCTGTACCTTCCAGAAGACAGAAATGCAGAAACCAAAACCATCATTCTCGTTCACGGCGGTGGATATACTAGCGGCGATAAAGGAGATATGCTTGCCTATCAGGAATTTCTTAAGCAGCAGCTACCTGACATCGCCGTTGCCAATATGAACTATCGCTTGGCCGATAGCGAGAATCCCCCCT
>JBAUIP010000081.1:0-5945 GCA_049683055.1 Pricia sp. | reverse complement strand
CCTTAAAATCCTATGAGCGAACAACCGAATAACGAAGAAGAATTGAACGGAGAAGGACAAGCCTCGAAAGAGACTTCCGGTACGAACGAAAACAGCGTTCGAATGAATCCAGAAGACCACGATATCGTTCCGACGGACCCAAAAATCATCCCAAAAGAATATTCCGCTGACAGCATTCAGGCCCTCGAGGGTATGGAACACGTACGTATGCGCCCCTCCATGTACATCGGAGACGTCGGTACCCGTGGACTTCACCACTTGGTCTACGAGGTAGTCGATAACTCCATCGACGAGGCCATGGGCGGGCATTGCGACACTATCAGTGTCATCATCAACGAGGACAATTCCATCACCACCAAAGATAACGGGCGTGGTATTCCAGTAGATCTGCATAAAAAAGAGGGTATTTCCGCACTTGAGGTGGTCATGACCAAAATCGGGGCTGGCGGTAAGTTCGATAAGGATTCCTATAAAGTATCCGGTGGTTTGCACGGGGTCGGGGTATCCGTAGTGAACGCCCTGTCCGACCACTTGAAGGCTACGGTCTATCGCAATGGAAAAATTTGGGAGCAGGAATACGAAAGGGGAAAAACCCTGTATCCCGTAAAAAGTGTTGGCGAGACCGACGAACGGGGCACCGTGGTCACCTTTCATCCCGATACCGATATTTTCAAGCAGACCATCGAATATAGCTACGAAACCCTCGCTAACCGGATGCGTGAACTATCCTTTTTGAACAAAGGGGTCACAATTTCAATCACAGATAGACGCCAAAAGGATGATGATGGGGAATTCCTATCCGAAACCTTTTATTCCGACGAGGGTCTCAAAGAGTTCGTCCGCTTTTTGGACGGTAACCGCGATCCGCTCATCCAGAACGTGATTTCCATGGAGGGCGAAAAGAATGATATTCCCGTCGAGGTCGCGATGATCTATAACGACAGTTACACGGAAAACCTGCACTCCTACGTCAACAATATTAATACTCACGAAGGCGGAACCCACCTTTCCGGTTTCCGAAGGGGATTGACTACGACCTTGAAAAAATATGCCGACGCCTCCGGGATGTTGGACAAGGTAAAATTCGAGATTCAGGGCGACGATTTCCGCGAAGGACTGACCGCAATCGTCTCTGTTAAAGTCGCTGAGCCCCAATTCGAGGGACAGACCAAGACCAAACTGGGCAACCGGGAGGTTTCGGCCTCCGTATCCCAAGCCGTCTCCGAAATGCTCACCAATTATTTGGAAGAGCATCCCGACGACGCCAAGGCCATCGTCGAAAAGGTCAAACTAGCGGCCCAGGCGCGTCATGCAGCGACCAAGGCCCGGGAAATGGTACAGCGCAAGAACCCGATGAGCATCGGCGGCCTACCCGGAAAATTGTCCGACTGCTCCGAACAGGATCCTGCACAATGCGAAGTCTTTCTGGTAGAGGGAGATTCCGCAGGCGGTACCGCCAAAATGGGAAGGGACCGAAAGTTCCAGGCCATTCTGCCCCTCCGCGGTAAAATCCTGAACGTTGAAAAAGCGATGTCCCACAAGGTCTTCGAAAACGAGGAAATCAAAAATATTTATACCGCTTTGGGAGTCACCATCGGCACAGAAGAGGATAGTAAAGCGCTCAATCTCGAAAAACTGCGCTACCATAAAGTAGTCATCATGTGTGATGCCGATGTCGACGGAAGCCATATCGAGACCCTCATCCTGACCTTCTTTTTCCGTTACATGCGCGAACTGATCGAAAGCGGACACGTATACATTGCCACTCCGCCTTTATATCTGGTCAAAAAAGGAAGCAAAAAACGCTACGCCTGGTCCGATAAGGAGCGTGACGAGATTGCGGACAGCTACAGCGGCGGCGTCAGCATCCAGCGATACAAAGGTCTGGGAGAAATGAACGCCGAACAATTGTGGGACACCACCATGGATCCCGAGTTCCGCATTTTAAGGCAAATCAACATCGATAATGCTACTGAAACCGACCGCGTTTTCTCCATGCTGATGGGCGATGAGGTTCCGCCAAGGCGGGAGTTTATCGAGAAGAATGCGAAGTATGCTAATATTGATGCATAGTTAGGCCAATTCGCCTACCTCTGTAATATTACGTAATCGAACAACTGAAATTAAAAAAGCCGCAGTCATCAAGACCGCGGCTTTTTGCGTATTTGAAATAATTACTCCGGGAGAGTAGTGGGATTTGACTAAAATCCCGTGTAAAGGGGTATTTGTTTATTTTTCTTTTAATAACCTCCTCACTCTTAGTACGGTCACCGGCTAGGCGCCATCACTCCCGAACGGCCATAATTTCACCATCGGCATCGGCCAAAATCTCCGCATCATCATCCTGTTGCATCGAGACGGTTTCTACTTCCATATCGGTACCGGGGTAGGTAATCGTGTAGACTTCGTTATCATAGCTCCATCTAAAATCCGTTTTAAAGATGATGCTGCCGTTGTTTTTTTGGTGATAACGGCCGAGATAGGCATCGTTGAAAATCCACTCTTGGCGAAGGGTCTGTGTTTTCGCGGTTTCGATCGCGGCAATCATTTCGACGTCAGACCAGATGCCGATAATAGGATTATTGTTTTCAGGAATCCGCGAACAGTTGCTGGCCAAGATGATGGCGATGATGGCCAAAAATGAGAACAGTTTTTTCATAGCGTAGGTTTTGGGGACTGGGACTTGTTTTTATCAGGATGGCTTACTGCGGAAATACATCCTTCTACCAAAAAGAACGGTCTCCAACGCTATGCTATTACGATTTTTCGATGAACGGTCGCGAAATCTGTCCAATCTTCGGTGAAGTGCCAATTCCTTTAACAAGTGCTGTAGTTCGTCGGATATTTTTCGTTCTGCCAAAACGCATTTCTCTGCATTTCATCGGACTTTTCGGAGGAGATTTGTTATTTTTGAAGCTATCCTTTAGTGGAAAGTCCCATAGAATGACAGAAAACTAAAGTCCGGATGCCGGGCTCGGGTCTCCATTTTTTTCCAAAGGACAAAAAGAACAAAAGATCAAATACTTAAATTAAAATCATACATATGAAAGTTACCGTAGTAGGGGCAGGAGCCGTTGGCGCAAGTTGCGCGGAGTATATTGCCATCAAGAATTTCGCGGCCGAGGTCGTTTTGTTGGATATTAAGGAGGGATACGCCGAAGGAAAGGCGATGGATCTGATGCAGACGGCATCCCTCAATGGCTTCGACACCAAGATTACGGGAGTGACCAATGATTATTCCAAAACGGCGGATAGCCATATCGCGGTCATCACCTCCGGCATCCCCCGAAAACCGGGTATGACTAGGGAAGAATTGATCGGAATCAACGCCGGTATCGTAAAGGAAGTATCGGCCAATTTGGTCGAGCATTCCCCCAACATTATTATTATAGTGGTTAGCAATCCGATGGATACTATGACCTATTTGGTACACAAGACCACCGACCTTCCCAAAAATAGGATTATCGGAATGGGCGGAGCCCTCGATAGTGCCCGTTTCAAATACCGATTGGCGGAAGCCATGGAGGCCCCAATATCCGATATTGACGGTATGGTCATTGGCGGCCATAGCGATACAGGTATGGTACCCTTGACCTCCCATGCGACGCGTAACAGTATTAAGGTATCGGAATTTTTGTCGGACGACAGATTGCATCAAGTGGCCGAGGATACGAAAGTAGGCGGGGCGACCCTTACCAAACTGCTTGGCACGAGTGCCTGGTATGCGCCCGGGGCAGCGGTATCTGGCTTGGTACAGGCGATTGCCTGTGACCAGAAAAAGATGTTCCCTTGCTCGACCATGCTCGAAGGGGAATACGACCTTGACGATATCTGCATCGGAGTACCTGTGATTCTGGGCCGCGATGGTATAGAAAAAATCGTGGATATCCCCCTAAGCGACGCCGAAAAATCCAAAATGCAGGAGAGTGCCGAAGGGGTCAAAAAGACCAATGGTCTGTTAGAATTGTAGTCTTTATCTACTTGGAAGTCATCCTGATTTGCAGTACGCCATCGGTAGCCGGTCAACAGGGCAATCTAATGTCGGCCAATGTCAATCTGGTGTCGGTCAACAAGATGTAGGCCATCCTTAAAAACAACATCCGCCCGGGAAAATTATACTTGGCGGATGTTTTCGTTGTAATACCTATTCTTTCCTATCGGAAAATCCATATATTTGCACGCTGTAAGAAAAACACCCACAAATTTACTTGACCAATGCAAAATAAAGGACTTATAAAGCTTTTCGCCCTGTTGTTCGGGTTGGTGAGCATCTATCAATTATCCTACACTTTTATTGGAAATAAGCTGGAAAGCGATGCGGAGACCTACGCGGTCAACCAGGTTTCGGAGAGTGAGGAAAATTACGTTTCGAAACGACAGGAACTGGAGACGCGCTATCTCGATTCGATTGGCGACCAGACCATTTTCGGATTTACCGACTACAATGAGGCCAAGAAAAAGGAGCTGAACAAAGGCCTTGACCTCAAGGGCGGTATCAACGTCACCCTTCAGATTTCGGTCAAGGACATTTTAAAGGGATTGGCCAACAACTCCAAAAACCCTGTTTTCAATAAGGCTCTGGCCGATGCCGATGCAGCCTCCAAGAGCAGCGACGACACTTATCTAGAACTGTTTTTCGAAGCTTGGGACGAAATCAGTGGGGATACCAAACTCGCCTCCCCGGATATTTTTGCCAATAAGAGCCTAAGCGATGAGGTCAATTTTCAGATGGGCGATGAAGAGGTAAAACCGATTATCCGGCGCAAAATCGATGAATCGGTGGTTTCTGCCTTCGAAGTTTTACGCGAGCGTATCGATGGTTTCGGGGTGACCCAGCCGAACATTCAGCGTGAGGGAAATTCCGGTCGTATTCTGGTGGAACTACCCGGTGCAAGGGACATTGACCGTGCCCAAGATCTTTTGTCAAGCACTGCGGAATTACAGTTCTGGGAAACTTATCGGCCGGATAATCAAGAGCTGCAGGCCTTTTTCTTTCAGGCCAATGACAGGCTGAAATCCTTGGTCGACACCACCGCGACGCAAGAACAGCCGGTTAAACAGGAATCGGAAATCGATTCCTTGCTGTCCGACGTGGCGCAGGATTCCTTGGATATCGCCACCGGTAACAATCCACTTTTCGATAAATTTCAGCCCGGACAGACCGGAAGCTACGCCGTCGGTTTTTCCGCCATTCAGGATACTGCCGAGGTAGGTGCCTATTTAAGGAGGAAGGAAATCCGCAGGTTACTTCCCGCCAACCTGCAGTTCGTAAAATTTCTTTGGGAACGGCCTTCGGAAGATTCTGATGTAGCCTCCCTTTTTGCTCTCAAATCGAACCGCGAGGGAACGCCTCGAATGGGCGGTGATGTGGTAACCGACGCCCGGAACGATTTTCAGAACGGGAGTCCCGTTGTCACCATGGCAATGAACACCCGTGGTGCCAAGGAATGGGAAAATCTGACTGGTGATTCGTACAACAACCAGACCGGTATCGCCATCGTACTAGATAACAAGGTCTACACCGCACCGGGTGCCCGAGGCGTCATCTCCGGCGGACGAACCGAAATTACAGGGGATTTTACAGTTAACGAGACCAAAGATATAGCGAACGTTTTGCGGGCTGGTAAACTACCGGCATCGGCCGATATAATACAATCGGAAGTCGTTGGCCCATCCTTGGGGCAGGAGGCCATCGACAGTGGCTTTATGTCATTTATCATCGCCATGGCCTTCGTGTTGCTATGGATGGTATTTTACTACGGAAGGGCGGGCGTTTTTGCCGATATTGCCCTACTGTTCAACATCCTTTTGATTTTCGGGGTGCTCACTAGCCTAGGCGCGGTACTGACGCTGCCCGGTATTGCCGGTATCGTGTTGACCATCGGTATGTCGGTAGATGCGAACGTACTTATCTTTGAACGGATCAAAGAAGAACTGGCCAAAGG
>JBAUIP010000080.1:0-1537 GCA_049683055.1 Pricia sp. | reverse complement strand
GAGCTACCCAGGGCTTCTTTTATCACGAATCCTACCAACGTTGGCCTTAAAGGGACAATTGTCCCAAAAGGATACGGGCGGGAAAATAACCCGTAAGGTATTAGTCACCGCACAATTTGCACTTTCCATTTTCTTAATAGTGGCAACATTGGTCATTGGAAGACAAATCAGCTATGCGGTCAATGCCGATCTCGGTTTCGATACCAACGAGATCGTGATGTTGGAAATCCCCGAAAAAATAGAACCCATAAAGCTAGAAGGCTTAAAGCAACGTATGGCACAACTTTCAGGAGTAAAGAACAGTACCGCCTGTTTTGCAAGTCCCGGGGCGGCCGAAGATGATTGGGGCACAGGAATAAGATACCAAAATAGGCCAGAGGAAGAAGTGTTCGGGATTTCGGCAAAATTGGCCGATGCGGACTATTTAAAGACTTTTGATCTCGAACTGGTTGCAGGACGCAATTTTTATCCGTCGGATACCATAACGGAAGTGGTGGTCAATGAAATGGTCGTTCAAAAGCTAGGTCTGGCAGCGGCAGACGAAATATTGGGAAAAAAATTGGAATTGGGCGGCGGGCACTTCAAAACTACAGTGGTCGGTGTAGTTGCCGATTTCCACGACGTAAATTTTCATGAAGGTATCGGCCCGGTTTTCATTGGTCCCGACCCGGGCAATTACTTCGAGCTCGCTGTGAAAATTGATGGTCAAAACGCCACGAATACATTGGAGGGCATCCAAAAGTTATGGGAGGAAGTGTTCCCCAAATATATTTACGAACAACGTTTTTTAGATGAACGTGTAGCGCAGCAATACGCGGAAGAACAACGTTTCCTTGCGATGTCCGAATTGTTTGCCGCACTCGCTATTTTCATCAGTTGTTTGGGGCTTTATGGTATGATTTCCTTTTTCGTTTCGCAAAGAAAAAAGGAAATGGGAATCCGAAAAGTGTTAGGTGGGAAAGTGGGAGATATCCTAGTGCTGTTTACCCAAGATTTTTTCAAATTGATTTTCGTTGCGGGAACCATAGCGGCACCCCTAGCGTGGTACTTTATGAACAATTGGCTGGAAAACTACCGGTATAGGATTAAAATAGACTGGTGGATATTCGTACTGGCTATCGGTGGGATTATTCTTATCACTTTGATGACCATAAGTTTTCAGGCGATCAAAGCAGCGATGGCGAACCCAGTAAAAAGTTTGCGTGCTGAATAAATCAGCCATATAAAACGAAAATCATGTTCAACAACCATCTATAAATATTTTGGAGAAATCTAACTTAGAAAAAATTGGAAGTGGAAAAACAACTGTCCCAAAAATCGGCCGATTTCCAAGCCATTCCGGCGAAAGTTAAAACGTTGAGCTTATAGCGTCCCAAATGTGGTCCTTTTTATTAGTTTCGATAATTAACCTTTTACGGGACACTTTGTGTCCATTTAAACGGCCGATTTTTATATCATAATTACTAAGGTAAGTGATCATTTCGAATCATGGAGGACCTAATTTATTTCGTACTTTTTTTAGATAGCTCTATTAGAC
>JBAUIP010000079.1:0-8513 GCA_049683055.1 Pricia sp. | reverse complement strand
CGAATTGACCCACGCTCCGTACCGGACCGCACTTTCCGGTTTTTCGACACTGCCGTCGGCCGCTATGATCGCTTCCGACAATACAATTTTCATATCGCTAAAGTCCATTCCGCCGGCGAAATAGCCTACTATGGGCATCATAATATCATTGACGAAACCGTTGACTACGAGACCGACCGCACCGGCCAAAATAACGGCGACCGCTAGGTCGATGACGTTGCCGGTCATAATGAAATTCTTAAATTCTTTCCACATGATATTGGTGTTTTAGTTGTTGTTTATGAACCGCTCCGAGCTTCTTTTTTTTACGGAATTATCGAAGAAAAAAGCTGAAATGCGTTCTTGATTTATTGTTATTGGGGCGCAAATTAATAAAAAAAGAAATGCTAATGGATTGTTAATTAAGAAATTATTCGTCGATAACCTTACGTGTCACCCGTTGGGAAATTCCTGTTAAAATTTCGTAGGAAATCGTATTTGCGGCCCTAGCGAAGGTAGCTGCGGTTTGTTGTTCCGCGGTTTGTTCATCTCCAAAAATGAGCACCTCATCTCCTGCCTGACAGTTGATTCCTGTTACATCAACCATTATCATATCCATACAGACATTCCCGGTAATCGGAGCTTTTTGTTTATTGATAGTCACGTGTGCTTTTCCGTTTCCATAGTGACGACCAATACCATCCGCATGGCCGATGGGCAGGGTCGCGGTGACCATATCGCTTCTAGCAATGTATGCGCGATTGTATCCGACGCTTTTCCCTTTTGGAATGCGATGAATCTGGGAAATCACGGTTTTCAGTCGGGCGACGGGCCGCAATTCTTTGTCGATGGCTGCTTCGTTGCCGAAACCGTAAAGCCCGATGCCACTGCGAACCATATCGTACTGCGCCTCGGGATAGTTGATGATACCGGATGTGTTCAGGAGGTGCCGGAAAGGACGAGCCTCCAGTTTTTCATTTATTTTAAGGGATATTCTTTCGAAAGATTCGATTTGGCCTCGAGTAAACGTCCGCTCATTCTCATCTTCCGAGGCGGCCAGATGCGAAAAAAACGATGTTATTTTAATTTCGGTTTGGTGGTTCAGTTCTTTGGCTAGTCCGTCGATTTCCTGCTCCGAAAATCCCAGTCGGTTGAGTCCTGTGTTGAATTTGAGGTGGATAGGATAGTCCTTTTGACCTTTTTTCTTGGCAACGTCGATAAATTCCTGAAGGATTTTTGCGGAATACAGACTAGGTTCAAGGCAATGGCCGATTATCTCTTCGAAGCTGACCGGCAGTGGATGCAGTACCAGAATCGGCGTCCGGATGCCAGCTTCCCGCAAGGCCATGCCTTCCTTGACGTAGGCAACCGCGAGATAATCTATCCCAAGGGCTTCCAGTTTTTTGGCAATGACGACCGGGTCGCTGCCATAGGCGAAAGCCTTGACTACCCCCAAAAAGCGGGTTTCGGACTGAAGGCGTCCCTTTAAAAAATGAAAATTGTGTTCCAAGGCCCGAAGGTCGATTTCAAGAACGGTTTCCTCGGCTTTAGGCATCGGATGGTTTATCGGTTGTGGTCACTTCCTCCATCTCAACGTCCATCCTATTTACTTTTTCCTTTAGCATCGCCCTAAAAAAGGCCGCACGGCTCAAGGGCTCGTAGGCTTCGGTCTCCCCCAGCATCACCAGCTCGTCGTTGTTCGATTTTCGGAAGCTGTAGTTGGCCAGGTTTCCCGTTCGTGTGCAAATCGCGTGCACCTTGGTCACGTATTCGGCCGTAGCCATCAGGGCGGGCATGGGGCCGAAGGGATTTCCCTTGAAATCCATGTCAAGTCCCGCCACCACGACCCGCACGCCCTTATTGGCAAGTTCATTACAGACCGTGGTAATCTCATCATCGAAGAACTGCGCCTCATCGATACCGACCACATCACAGGCCTGGCCCAAATTTCGGATATCAGCTGCAGCGGCCACGGAAGTAGACCCGATTTCATTGGCATCATGGGAGATTACCTTGTCCCCATCGTAACGAACATCGACGATGGGCTTGAAAATCTGCACCTTCTGCTTGGCGAACTGGGCACGCTTCAAACGGCGGATAAGCTCTTCGGTCTTCCCGGAGAACATCGAGCCACAGATGACCTCGATCCATCCGAATTGTTCCGTGTGGTTGACCGTGTTTTCAAGAAACATTTTGTAATTTTAGAATCGGTTTTTAATCCTGAACCACAATAATTGCGAAAAGAGGCGTAAAAATCGAATGTAGGATTTTAGTACGGTCTCTTAGACGAAAATACATGGTTTTCCGTTGTTGATACAGAGGGATAAAGTTAACAAAGATAAAGAACTCGTCTTGAGTTTATCTTTCAACTAGTTCCAAACAAAAACTCAAGACGAGCAGAGATACTTAATTTCGGATACCAAAAAATACAATGATGAAGAAAAGATTGAAGGAAGAACTGCGGAAATTGTCCACTGATATCATTACCTCGCGGGACATGGAAAATATTGGGGATCTTTACGAAGCCTCCAAAAACCTGTTTGAAAAACTGGCGGTGTTGAAGTTTATCGAAGAAAAATTGAACGATATGCAGGTCGATGTATCCAAAAACGTGATAGCCGCCAAGTTCGAGAAGATGGCCAATGCCGTGCTCAACGAGAATTCCTCAGTACCCGAGAGCAATCCCCATGAAGAGGATATAATGATCCCAGGTATCGATACTATCAAGGATATGGTTTCCGAAATGCCTGGTGATACTACTCCCGTGGATGAGGTTTTGGCGGAATTTTTGGCGAAGCCGGAGTATATGAAAAACGATAAGGAACTGTTTATGCCTTCAAAGGAAAGTGTCGCGAAAAAGGAAATCCCGACCAAATCGCTGAACGACAAGCAGACCAACAAAGAGCTGAAAGTGGACCTCAACAATCGGTTGGCCTTCGTGAAACATTTGTTCAACGGCAGTACCGAGGATTATAACCGGGTGCTTTCGCAGCTGAACACCATTGATAGCCACGAGCGTTCGATTTCGTTCATCGAGAATATGGTCAAACCGGATTACAATCATTGGGCCGGTAAGGAGGAGTACGAGGAGCGGTTTATGTTCTTGATTGAGCGGCGTTTTTCTTGATTCTCAAGCCTAGTGTCGCTTGCCTTAGAATGCTTTGCACAAGCGGTGTAATTTCTTTTTGACTTGGCTTCTTCGTCAATATCCTCTTTCATATATGACGTGTACAGATGAAAAGATAGGTCCGAAAACTCCGATATCAACCCCCGGCTTCTTATTTTTGATGGATGGGCAAACTATACCTCGTTCCAACCCCGATTGGTAATCTCGAAGACATGACCTTGCGGGCCATCCGCATCCTAAAGGAAGTCGATATCATTTTGGCGGAAGATACCCGTACCAGTGGGAAGCTTTTGCAACATTTCGAAATCGGCACCCCGATGCAATCCCACCATATGCATAACGAGCATAAAACGGTCGACGCCTTGGTGAAGCGCTTGGCGGCCGGAGAAATTATGGCCTTGATTTCCGACGCGGGAACCCCTGCCATTTCCGACCCCGGATTTTTGTTGACCCGCGCCTGCGTGGAACACGGGATTGAAGTCGAATGCCTGCCCGGTGCGACCGCCTTCGTACCCGCCCTTGTCAATAGCGGACTTCCCAACGACAAATTCGTTTTTGAGGGATTTCTTCCTCCCAAGAAGGGCCGGCAAACCCGGTTGAAACTTCTGGTCGAGGAAACACGGACGATGATTTTCTACGA
The DNA here is from genome assembly GCA_049683055.1 of Pricia sp. Taxonomy (GTDB): domain Bacteria; phylum Bacteroidota; class Bacteroidia; order Flavobacteriales; family Flavobacteriaceae; genus Pricia. The sequence continues at coordinate 4,767 of JBAUIP010000079.1, read as the reverse complement.
ATCCCCCTACAAACTGATTAAGACCTTATCGGATTTTATAACCTATTTCGGTGCCGACCGCCCGGTTTCCGTATCCCGCGAACTGACCAAATTGTACGAGGAAACTATTCGAGGAACCGCGGAAGAGGTGCTGAAACATTTCAAAGACAATCCTCCGAAAGGCGAAATCGTCATCGTGGTCGGCGGGAATAAGTAGGCCTAACTTCTTTTATCCGATTTCCCGTAATTACATGTCTTATCGGAAACTGTCCTCGATAAGAGCATCAAATAATAAATATTGTTATTTAAAATAACAATTTATATCAAATATTGTTTTTATAAATAACAAAATAACTATATTTTTGTTTTTTCGAATAACAATCTATGGAAGATTTATACATGAGGCAATCGGCTCTTTTGGGTTTTGCTCCAAAAAACAAAAAACGATATCTCTTTGAAAAAATCGACCCCAACGAGAGATTGATTGGTATCAAAGGAGCAAGGGGCACTGGAAAAACGACCCTGTTATTGCAGTTAACCCGGCATTTTCTTCAAGAAAAGAAAGAAGCTTTATACGTAACACTCGATGACCTCTATTTTCTGGAAAATACACTTGTCGATTTGGCCAAAGATTTCAGCTTGAGAGGTGGTTCGCACCTTTTTTTGGATGAAGTTCACAAATATCCCCGATGGTCTCGAGAACTTAAATTAATTTATGATCAATATCCACAGTTAAAGATTGTATTCACCTCCTCATCGATGCTGGAAATCTACAAAGGTGAATCCGACCTGAGCAGAAGGGCCATTACTTATATCCTGAAAGAGCTTTCTTTCAGGGAGTTCTTGGAGTTCAAGCATGACATCAACTTGCCGGTCATTCCTTTGAAGACCATTTTGGAGAACCATAAAGATTCCGCAAGACAAATCATCGGAGACATCGAGACTCCAATCAAATTTTTCAGTGAATACATAAAAAACGGAGTATATCCGTATTATTTTCTAAATAAGGCTACTTACCACGACAAACTCGTGCAAACAGTTCAAGTAATTATCGAAAACGATATGAATGCCGTCGAAAATATTTCATACGATGACAGTAGAAAAATTAAAAAGCTGTTAATCGCCATTGCCCAGAGCGTACCCTTTACTCCCAACATCAGTAAACTAAGTGAGCGATTGGGAATGAACAGAACGTTCTTGATCAATGCAATAAAATTGTTGGATAGGGCCGATTTGGTCACCGAATTGTTTAGACCGACGAAAGGTGTGGGTGCGCTTACCAAGCCTGAAAAACTGTACTTGAACAACACGAACCTGATATATGCCTTGGCTCAAAAGAATGCCGAGACCGGCACCCTAAGCGAAACCTTTTTTTCGAACCAAATGAAAGGCCTGCATGAAATGCATTTGGCAGAAAAGGGTGATTTTTTGATCGACCAAAAATACACTTTTGAAATAGGGGGCAAAGGAAAATCGGCCAAGCAGATTGGCGGGGTTCCGAACTCCTACGTCGTACGAGACGATATCGAAGTCGGGGCCATAAACATAATACCGTTGTGGCTGTTCGGATTTATGTATTGAAGGTATTTCGGCACCTGTTCCAAAATAATCGATATGTTTCTAAGGCTGTTTCTCGGAGCTCAAAATGTTAAAGTCGCAGGTAAAATAAAAAGTCTCAACGATTTTTGTAAATAGGATGCAAAAACTACTGTCCGAAATTCGAAATTGTGAAGTTTGCAAGGCCCATTTGCCTCTGGGCCCGCGTCCCATTATCTCGGCATCGGCCCAATCGAAAATAATTTTGGTAAGCCAGGCTCCCGGCCGGAAGGCGCACGAGGAGAACAAAGCCTATGACGATCCCAGCGGAAGAAAGTTGAGGGATTGGCTGGGTGTGACCGAAGGACAGTTTTACGACCCTGATAATTTTGCGATACTACCCATGGGATTTTGCTATCCGGGGAAGGCCAAGACCGGGGATATGCCTCCAAGGCCGGAGTGTGCACCCCTGTGGCACGAGCAGGTCTGGGATAAATTCGACGATGTCAAGCTGATTTTATTGATTGGAAAATACGCTCAAGATCAATATCTGGCGTGCGAGTCCAAAAAGAACTTGACCGAAAATGTAGCGAACTACGGAGACTTCTTGCCGGAATTCTTTCCCATTCCGCATCCTTCTCCGGTCAATCGCTTTTGGACGATAAAGAATCCTTGGTTCGAAAAGGATGTTGTGCCGGACCTTCGCTCGCGGGTTTCCGCAATCCTTGCAGGCCGAAACGGTTGAATCCGAATTTTGCCTAGTCCTCGATTATCTGAGTTTTTCCTAGTTTTCGCTCGCTTCTATTTAGAATTTTCTCCCACTCGTTTACACGCTTACTTTCCTTTATTTCTCCTCTATACCACTCCCTCCTATTGCATCCAGAATCATCCCCTTCAATCCATAACCCTAGTGCATCCATAATGGGATTGCCATTTCGTTCCACAAAACTATTAATTTAAAGTTAAACGTTTGTATATACAAGTATTAACGGAATAGGTTCGTTAACTTGAGGCAGAACTAAAAAACAAATAGTTATGACGTACAAGGAAAAAGCACAGGACATTTATGAGCAATTGCAACAAGGAAAGCTTTTGGACGCTTTCGACCAATACTACGGAGAGGATGTCGTAATGACCGAACCGAGGGGCACCCGAAAGGGTAAATCCGAATGCCGGGAGTATGAGGAACAATTTTTGGAAAGTATCGAAGAATTTCACTCCCTCGAAATCACGAACCTTGCTTCTGATGAAAAAAACGCCGTCACTTTTGTAGAATCCGTGATGGACGTAACTTTCAAGGGTGGGCAGCGAGCGAAAATGGAACAGGTAGCCGTACAGCGATGGAAAGGCGACCACATCGTTCACGAACGGTTCTACTATAATAATGAGGAATAAGGTTTATCAGCCTTTTTCGCTCTCAACCCCGCCACATTGGCGGGGTTCATTTTTTGCCATTTTCTCGATAAATATCCTTGGGATATAAAAATCTGAATGACTCTAATACCTCAACCCATCATGCTTCCCCTTCTCCCAACCATGTTCACCCAAATACTGCTCCCCACTTTCCACGGCACCTTCTTCAATAGACGTTCCCATCGAGTCGTTCCAGCGGTTCAGGTATCCGAAGAGAGATATCACCCCGAGCATTTCCACGATTTCGCCTTCGTTCCAATGCTGGTATAAACGTTGTTTGGTCTCGGCGTCTACGGCATTCGGCACTTGTGATGCGGCCAGCGAAAAATCGAGCGCGGCGCGTTCGGCCTCCGAAAAGGCGGGGTGGGTACGGTATTCCCATATGTTATCCAACTGCTCCTGCTCGGCCCCGTAGCGTTCGGCGGCACGAATCGCATGTGCTTGGCAGTATCGGCATCCGGTGGCGTTGCTGCTGACCCAGGCAATCATCCGTTTCAGGGCGGATGTCACCCTTCCCTCATTGGCCATGACCGCTTTGTTGAGGTTGATAAAGGCCTTCGAGATAGCGGGACGGTGCTGCATGGTCAGTACGGAATTCGGACAAAAGCCAAGTGTCTCGTCAAAGAATTCGGCGAGTTTTTTTGTTTCCGGGCTGTGGTCCGGGTCGAGAGGATTTACCAAAGGCATAGAATAGGATTATTGGTTATAAATAGGATGCGCCATATCGAAAAGTCATGACGTTAAATCACTAATCGAAGGTACGACAAGTTCTTTGAATGGATAGGTCTCCATGTAGGATGGAGTACTCTAAGCTGCGGCATGCTACCGATTCAAATCCGGTTTCGGTGCACCTCAATTTGTCGTACATTTATCCATTCAAAAAACGAAAAATTATGGCTACTACAAACCATATCACCACCAAATGGCTCGGTAAAATGGCCTTCGAAAGTACGAATCCATCTGGATTGGATTTAAAGATAGATGCTAGTCCCGATGATGGGGGCGAAGGCGATGGATACCGCCCGAAAGCGTTGATGCTTTCCGGCCTGGCCGGATGCTCTGGATTGGATGTAGCCGGACTCATTAAAAAGATGAAGTTAGAGGTGGACGATTTTCACATCGAGACCATCGCCAACCTGACCGATGAGCATCCTAAATTTTACGACAAGGTGACGGTGGAATATCATTTTCACGGTCCGAACCTGAACGAGGCGAAGCTGCAAAAAGCGGTCGACCTCTCCGTTGAGAAGTACTGCGGGGTCATGGAGATGTTTAGGCGGTTTGCGGAGATGGAGATTAAAACCGTATTCCACAAAAAATGAGTGAATTGCGAGGTCACCGCCAGAGACGAGTGGCCGTGGCAATATGTCGAACCTCCTAGAAAGTTCAACAAACCGCTTCCTTTCGTTCGCAATTCACGTTAACAATAAATAATGCGCTGGACCATCAAGCCCAAACCTGTTCAAACCGATATTGACGCCCTTTCACAGGCGTTGAACATCGACGAGCTGGTAGCGCAATTATTGCTACAACGCGGAATCACCTCCTACGAGAAGGCCAAAAAATTCTTCCGTCCACAACTATCCGATCTTCACGATCCGTTTTTAATGAAGGATATGGATGTTGCGGTCCAACGCATCCAAACGGCGATTAAAAACAAGGAAAATGTCTTGATTTACGGCGACTACGATGTCGACGGAACGACTGCCGTAGCCTTGGTATCGTCCTATTTATCATCCTTTTACCCCAACATTGCGACCTATATTCCGGATAGATATACCGAAGGGTATGGAATTTCATACCAAGGGGTCGATTTTGCGGAGGATAATAGCTTTTCGC
>JBAUIP010000078.1:0-11618 GCA_049683055.1 Pricia sp. | reverse complement strand
GGCATCCGTTTGGCGTTTATGAAAATAGTAGTATCTTTGCATCCGCTAGAACAGAAGGGTTCGCTCGTCCGTCATGGGCGACGTTGAACCGTTTGGCGTTCAGCGGTCGGGACAAAAGTAGTGTTGACATGAGGAAGCAAAAGGAGTTTAGCATTCCTTTCACGGGATTAAAGCAAGGAAAACACCATTTTGAATATAGCATTGACAATGCGTTCTTTGAATCTTTCGGGTACGACGAGTTTAACGGGGCCGATATTGTCCTGAAAATTATCTTGAAAAAGATGAGTACCATGCTAGAATTCGAGATGTTCGCCGAAGGCACGGTTAATGTCGATTGCGACCTGACCAGCGAGCCTTACGATCAACCGATTGCGGCCGAACTGGAATTGGTAGTGAAATTCGGGGACGATTTCAATGATGAGGATGACGATATATTGATTATTCCCCATGGTTCGCACCAAGTGAACATTGCACAATACGTGTACGAAATGCTGGTGCTGGCCGTACCATTAAAAAGGATACACCCCGGTGTATTGGATGGTAGCCTGCAATCGGAAGCTTTGAAAAGATTGGAAGAATTGCAGCCCAAAGAGGAAAAAAACACAGAAGATAGCGACCCCCGGTGGGACGAACTGAAAAAACTTTTAACGGATAAATAAAATACGATGGCACATCCTAAACGAAAAATTTCCAAGACCCGTAGGGACAAAAGAAGAACCCACTACAAAGCGGTCGCGCCTACTTTGGCCAAAGACCCCACCACCGGTGAGATGCATTTGTTCCATAGGGCCCATTGGTACGAAGGAAAATTGTACTATAAAGGCCAGGTCTTGATTGACAAGACCGAAGAGGCCGTAGTCTAACACGATTGGCAGAATGTAAAATGTTTCGGGGTCGCTGTTATCTGTGACTTCGATTTTCGTTACCTTTCTTGGTTTTGGTAACACTTTAAAAATACCTACTCCCGTTCCTATAGCGGGAGTTTTTTTGTGATGGGTTTTCGGTCTGTTCCATTGCGGTCTAATCTCACGGGTCGGAAAATCATACCTCATGGATTCCGAAAACGGTGCTACTCAAAGTTGCCATCGCAATTCGCTTAAAAACCATCGCTTTTTAGGCAAGATTTCTCGAAAAATGATTAATTTTCACGACTTTTAGACGTTTTTTATATTAAATCGGCTTTAGAATGGGCAAAATAACGGCAGCAATTACAGCTGTAGGAGGTTACGTACCAAAATTTGTGCTTACCAACAAGATGTTGGAGGGTATGGTCGAGACCAACGATGAATGGATTGTTTCCAGAACCGGAATTAAAGAGCGCCGTATCTTAAAGCCCGAAGAAGGCGAGGGCACCTCCTTTTTGGCCATCAAGGCCGCCGAAGATCTTTTGCGTAAGAGAGATATCAGTCCAAAGGAAATCGATTTGGTAATGGTCGCTACGGCCACGCCAGACAGTATGGTCGCTTCTACGGCGGCCTTTGTTGCATCTGAAATTGGGGCCGAGAACGCTTTTGCCTACGATTTGTTGGCGGCCTGCTCCAGTTTTTTGTTCGGCATGTCTACTGCGGCCAGCTATATCGAGTCTGGCCGTTATAACAAGGTATTGCTGATCGGTGCCGATAAAATGTCGTCCATCATCGATTATACCGACCGGACCACCTGTATTATTTTTGGCGACGGTGCCGGGGCCGCGCTTTTCGAACCGAACGAAGAGGGTTTGGGTCTTCAAGACGAATACCTCAGGGCCGACGGGAATGGCCGACAATATTTGGGAATGGATGGTGGCGGATCCATAATGCCAGCTACCATTGAGAGTGTGAAAGCCCGAAAACACTATATTTATCAAGACGGTAAAACCGTATTTAAATTCGCCGTGTCGAATATGGCCGATGTCGCCGCGAAAATCATGGAGCAGAATGATTTAAACGACAGCGATGTCACGTGGTTGGTACCGCATCAGGCCAACAAACGTATCATCGACGCCACGGCAAATCGCATGGGGCTCGATGATTCCAAGGTCATGATGAATATACAGAGGTACGGCAATACGACCTCGGCAACCCTGCCCTTGCTGTTATCCGATTATGAAAAACAGCTGAAAAAAGGGGATAAGCTGGTGTTTGCAGCCTTTGGCGGAGGCTTTACTTGGGGGTCCATTTATTTGAAGTGGGCCTATGATTGATAAAGAACCACGCCAGCAGAAGTGGGTTTATCGCTGAGGTGGGCCTGGATCGAAAGGAGCAGAGATGCAAAAATTGGGCACCATTGATTGGACGATTAGCTAAAAAAATGCCAACGTAATAAAATACCGATTACCAATATAAAATTCAAATTCCATGGATATAAAAGAAATTCAAAGCCTGATCAAGTTCGTTGCAAAGTCCGGCGCTAGAGAGGTAAAGCTCGAAACCGATGAACTGAAGATAACCATCAAGACCGGATCATCGGAATCGGATAACGAACCGACCTACATTCAGCAGATTCCTATGGGGCAGCCGCAAATGGCCCAACCGCCCGCCCAACCTGCCCAGCCTACCGCTCCGGAAACTTCAAAGGAGGAGAAAAAGGACGACAATTCAGATTATATTACAATCAAATCGCCCATTATCGGAACCTTTTATCGGAAGCCATCTCCTGACAAAGATCCTTTCGTCGAGGTAGATACCGCGATTAAAAAAGGCGATGTTCTTTGCGTTATAGAGGCGATGAAACTGTTCAACGATATCGAATCGGAGGTGTCTGGAAAAATCGTAAAAATTTTGGTGGAGGATTCCTCACCTGTCGAGTTCGATCAACCATTATTCTTGGTCGACCCGTCGTAGCTGAAAATCCTAAATGCTTTTCACAAATAGGGAATTGCACTTTCCTATGGGCCAATTACAGAATGGGCAGTAGTCCGGATTTCCGAAGGGCCCATCCGTTCCGAGGTTTCGGAAGGAATTTAAATTGAAAGACATGTTCAAGAAAATACTGATAGCAAATAGGGGAGAAATCGCGTTGCGGGTCATTCGTACCTGCAAGGAAATGGGCATCAAAACAGTAGCAGTCTACTCCAAGGCCGATGAAGAGAGCCTGCACGTGCGTTTTGCCGACGAGGCGGTCTGTATCGGACCCGCGCCCAGTAGTGAATCCTACCTGAAAATCCCCAATATTATCGCCGCCGCAGAAATCACCAACGCCGATGCCATACACCCCGGTTACGGATTTCTTTCCGAAAATTCCAAATTCTCCAAAATCTGCGCCGAGCACGAAATCAAGTTTATCGGTGCCTCGGGCGATAATATCGATCAAATGGGCGACAAGGCCACCGCAAAGGCGACCATGAAGAAAGCGGGCGTTCCGACCGTTCCTGGATCGGACGGACTGTTGAAAGACCTTGCCGATGCCAAAAAAGTGGCCAAGAAAATGGGCTACCCCGTGATGATCAAGGCAACGGCCGGCGGCGGAGGTAAAGGAATGCGTGCCGTCAGAAAGGAAGAAGAGATGGAGGCGCTTTTTGAAAGTGCGGTCAAAGAAGCTTCTGCCGCTTTCGGAAATGGCGATATGTATATGGAAAAGCTCATTGTGGAGCCCCGTCATATTGAGATACAGATTGTGGGAGACCAATACGGAAAGGCCTGCCACCTCTCGGAACGGGATTGTTCCATACAACGCCGCCATCAAAAATTGACCGAGGAGACGCCATCTCCTTTTATGACCGATAAGCTTCGAGACCAAATGGGTAAGGCCGCCGTAAAGGCTGCGGAGTTCATCAAATACGAGGGTGCCGGCACCATCGAGTTTTTGGTAGACAAGCACCGTAATTTCTATTTTATGGAAATGAACACCCGTATTCAGGTCGAGCATCCTATCACCGAACAGGTCATCGATTACGATTTGATTCGCGAGCAGATTTTGGTCGCCGGGGGAGTTCCGATTTCCGGCAAGAATTACATCCCCAAACTGCATTCCATCGAATGCCGGATCAATGCCGAAGACCCCTATCATAATTTCCGTCCTTCCCCAGGGCGCATTACTACCTTGCACACCCCGGGTGGGCACGGGGTTCGAATGGATACCCATGTGTACAGTGGCTACAGCATCCCTCCGAACTACGACTCGATGATCGCTAAACTGATTACCACGGCGCAGACCCGAGAAGAGGCCATCAACAAAATGAAGCGTGCGCTTGACGAATTTGTGATTGAGGGTATCAAAACGACCATACCTTTCCATCGACAGTTGATGGACCACCCTGATTATCTGGCAGGCAATTACACGACCGCATTCATGGATGATTTCAAGATGGAACCGCAAAAGGAGGAATAGCACCGCTTTCCGGGCCATCTTACCGCCTTTTGAACTATTCGGGGTTGTTCGTTTTGGCCGTTGGAGCATCTTAAGGACTTAGAACGTACCCCATCCAAAGGTAAGTTCTGAACCTTGCAGGTTTGTTTCATGATTTAAATCTTGACTTTTCAAATTTGGTTCCCATGGCAGAAAAGAAACCCCTCCGCAGTGCCGAATGGTTCGGCGGCAATGACAAGATGGGCTTCGTCCATCGTTCATGGCTGCGCAATCAGGGATATCCAGATGATTATTTTCAGGGGAAGCCGGTCATCGGCATTTGTAACACCTGGTCCGAGCTCACACCGTGCAACGGCCATTTGCGGGATTTTGCGGAGGTGGTCAAAAAGGGAATTTTGGAAGCGGGCGGGTTTCCGCTGGAGTTTCCGGTCATGTCTCTGGGAGAGACCCTTATGCGGCCGACCACCATGCTCTTCCGAAATCTGGCCAGTATGGATACGGAAGAATCCATTCGGGCCAACCCTTTGGACGGTGTCGTACTGTTAACAGGCTGTGATAAGACTACACCCAGCACTGTGATGGGCGCTTGCAGCGTCGACCTTCCGACCATTGTGGTACCGGGCGGCCCCATGCTGAGCGGGCGATTTAGGGGCGAGAAAATCGGTTCGGGCTCCATGAACTGGATGATCAAGGAAAAACGCAGTTTGGAAGGTTACACACAAGCCGATTTCACGGAGGCCGAGGTCTGTGTGGCGCGCAGCATCGGCCATTGCAACACCATGGGCACCGCCTCTACGATGGCGACCATGGTAGAGGCACTGGGGCTGACCCTTCCGGGATTCTCGTCGATTCCCGCTGCCGATTCCCGAAAAAAACTGTTTGCCCAACTATCCGGAAGGCGTATCGTCGAAATGGTCAAGGAAGACCTGACCCTTTCCAAAATATTGACCAGAAAAGCCTTCGAGAACGCCATCGTGACCAACGCAGCCGTTGGCGGATCGACCACTCTGATCATCCACCTGACCGCTATCGCAGGTCGAATCGGGGTTAATTTGGAGTTGGATGATTTCGACGCTCTGGGAAGCAACATCCCACTATTGGTCAACCTCAAGCCCTCGGGCAAGTATCTGATGGAGGATTTCTTCTATGCTGGGGGACTCCCGGTCGTCCTCAATGAGCTCAAAAGCCGTTTGCACCCGGATGTCATTACGGTCAACGGAAAAAAAATTACAGACAACTATACCGACGCCGTCTGTTACGACCGAGAGGTTATTGCATCCTTCGAAAAACCTTTTCAAGACAATTCCGGTATCGCGGTATTGAAAGGAAACCTTTGTGAAAACGGTGCGGTCATCAAACCTTCCGCGGCATCCAAAGAACTCATGAAGCATAGGGGAAAAGCTGTGGTTTTTGAAAGTATGGAAGATTATCACGAACGTATCGACGACCCCCAGCTTGATATCGACAAGGATAGCGTTATTGTGCTTAAGGGCGTGGGTCCAAAAGGGTATCCCGGCATGCCTGAAGTCGGGAACGTAGACCTTCCGGAAAAATTGATACAGCAAGGAATCACCGATATGGTGCGCATTTCCGACGGCCGTATGAGCGGTACCGCTGCTGGAACCGTCATTTTACACGTCAGCCCAGAATCAACGGTGGGCGGCACTCTGGCTTTGGTCAAAAACGGCGATATCATCGAACTCGACGTCAAAAACCGCAAACTGCACCTTGATATTACGGACGAGGAACTTCAACGCAGAAAGAAATCATGGAAATTGCCTAAGCCTATGGCCGACAGGGGCTACGTCAAAATGTACATCGACCACGTAGAACAGGCGGATAAGGGGGCCGACCTCGATTTTTTGGTAGGGGGCTCCGGCTCAAAGGTCGAGCGGGACCTACACTGACAGAAAACTACATTATTGTTCAAATCCGTACCGGCCGTATCCCGACTTTACTCGGAATTTGAGTTGATAAATTCAGTCAGGCCATACTTTCCATAGAGGCCAAAGTAGCCGACCAAACGATGACCGACGAAATAAAAATTCCGATGACGTTGGCCCAGAAAGCCTTCTGTTTTTCAATCTTGAAGAGATAGGTGGCGATGCTTCCGGCATAAACACCGGTGCCTGGCAGGGGAATCATAACAAACATGATAAGGCCCCAAAACCCATAGCGCTGTATTTTGGCCCCGGAACCTGTTTTGGCCCGACGCGCAACGAAAATAGCGGATTTTTTATAGAACACCCATCGTAAAAAGTACCGGTTGATTTTTTCGAGAAAGAACATCATAATAGGAAAAACCAGCACATTGGCCAAGAAGCATCCGATGAACACCAAATAGATGTTCACGCCTTGGAGCATACCATAGGGAATGCCGACCTTGGCCTCACCAAAGGGCGAAACACTCCACAGCATAGCAATGATAAAATCTACCAACATAGAAAAATTAGAATTTGCAAAAGTACGGTTTAGAAGGGCCAAACTAAGTTCCGTGCTCTTAAATAATGATTAAATCCGATAATCCCACTGATATATCGGTTTAGGCTAATGGGTTAATCATCTTATTACTTTGTCTATTATAGTTTTAAATTTGTTAAACAAAGTAGTTTGTCGCAGTTTTTCTTAAATTTGCAAACGGATTGACAACCAACGTTTTTCTACAAAGAATCCGATATTAGCACGATGAAGGCTTACGACGACGCGGCATATCAATTTTACAGGGCATCGCAGCTCAAATGTCTCCCCCTGAATTCATGGGACATCTACGGGCTCTATTTTGATACCTTGTGCGGCAATTATGAGGATATCGTGTCGTTACGGCGATTGTCGAAGGACAATAATTGGGACTACCGTTCCCCTTTTAAGGATGCGCTGCTCAAAAAGAACTACATTATACTGGTTACCGATACCGATTCGAAAATAGTGCATGCGACCCACAACATTGCCCAAATGAACGGATATCGGCCCGAAGAGGTTTTGGGCAAGAGCCCTAAGTTGTTTCAAGGCCCGGAAACCAATTTAAAAACGACCGGTAAAATACGGAAGGCCATTGATAATAAGGTGCCTTTTGAGGCCGTGATACGCAACTACAGAAAAGACGGCACGACCTATAACTGTTGGCTCAAGGGAGAACCGGTTTTCGATACCGGTGGGAAATTGGTCAACTTCATAGCCTACGAAAAGGAAGTGGCCTAAAATTAAAAATCCGAACGTTCGATTTCGGTGACCCGCAAGGTGTTTACCATTCCCTTATCCTTTATAGGCATTGCCGCAAGGCTGATCAGCATGTCACCCACTTCCAGAAATCCTTTTTGACAAGCGATGCGGTTGACATCTTCGATGGTTTCATCGGTGGTCACATATCGGTCGTAATAAAATGCCTTTACGCCCCAGAGCAAATTCAGCTGGGTCAATATGCGTTGGTTCGAGGTGAAAACGAGAATATGGGCGCTCGGCCGCCATGCCGAAATCTGAAAGGCGGTATACCCACTATTGGTCAAGGTCGAAATCGCCTTGGCCTTGATTTCATTGGCCATCGTAGCCGCATGATAACATACCGACTTGGTGATGTACCGTTTGGTGCGAATATGGGGCGGGTCGTGGGGTACCTTGATCAACTCGGAGTTTTCTACGCTCTGGAGAATACTGCTCATTTTTTCGATGACCTGCACCGGATAATTCCCTACGGAAGTCTCTCCCGATAGCATGACGGCATCGGCCCCATCCATGACCGAGTTGGCCACATCGTTGACCTCCGCCCGGGTAGGGGTGAGGCTTGTGATCATGGTCTCCATCATTTGGGTGGCGATGATAACGGGTATCCGCGCCCTTTTAGCCCTTAGTACTAGTTGTTTTTGAATCAAGGGCACTTCCTGCGCAGGCACCTCAACGCCCAAATCGCCCCGAGCTACCATCAGCCCATCACAATAGGCCACGATTTTATCGATATTTTCGACGGCCTCCGGCTTTTCGATCTTGGCGATAATCGGAATTTTATGATCGGAATGTTCTGCGATGATATTTTGTAGATCAATTAAGTCTTGGCTGAATCGAACGAACGAAAGGGCAATCCAGTCCACGTTCTGCGAAACGGCGAATTCCGCATCCTTGATATCCTTTTCGGTCAGGGCGGGCAGGGAAATGTTTGTGTTGGGTAGGTTAACCCCTTTTTTAGATTTCAAAGGTCCTCCCTGCACAACCTTGGTCTCGACCGATTCTTTGCCATCGGTGGAAACCACTTCAAATATCAGCTTTCCATCATCCAAGAGAATACGTTCACCTGGTTTTACGTCCTGGGGAAAGGTCTCGTAGTTCATATACACCTTTTCGGCAGTGCCCTCAAAGGGTTTTCCGGTCATAAAGGTGATGGTATCGCCGGGGGCTACGACCACTTCGCCGGCCATAACGCCCACTCGGAGCTTGGGACCTTGCAGGTCGGCCAGTATCGAGGTATTGCCGCCCATTTCTTCGTTCAGCTCCCGTATCATCTTAATACGCTCGGTGACATCTTCGTACTTGGCGTGGGAAAAATTAATGCGAAAGACATCTACCCCGGCCTCGATCATGTCGCGAAGCACTTCTTTCTTGCTCGTAGCCGGCCCAAGGGTAGCTACTATCTTTGTCTTTTTTTTAGTTGGCATCGGTTTAAAATATTAAGTTGTTTCTTGACTTTAGATGTTCGGTTTCTATGCTATAGGCCATCCATATTTTTGGAATGCCCTGTAATGACTTGACTAAGCGTCCGTTTTGGGCCTTTCGATGACTTTCAAAGCCTTCTTGCTCGATTTTGAGAAAGTAATCCGCTTCCCGATATTCGGGCACCATATGAAAGTGGTTACCGGAAGGTTGCCCGACGAAAAGTCCTTTCCTTGCACCATCTTCCCCTAGTTTCTCGTTCGATTTTCCATGATTGGCAAAAAAAGTCCAATACCGCTCATTGATATCATCCTTCCATTCAAAAATAGGAATACGGATATGGCTTGAAATATCCAAATCCGTGCGGCGCCTGCAAAAACCCGATTTCAGGAAAAGGTTTAGGGAATAGGCCAAGGCGTAGTCCTTGAGGTGGCTATGCAGGGCAATCAGGTCGAAGTCGGCTTCGTAAATATCGGCCGATAGTCTGTGTACTGCTACCATAGGCGCATAAAAGTCGCAAAGATAAGATTTTTTGAAGCAATGCGGGCATCGATTTCAAGACTTTTCCATCTTGTTCTGAAGGGCGTAGTAGGCCCGTTTCGAGGCTTTTTCCTCAGCCTTCTTTTTGGATGTTGCCCTCGCCTTTCCGACCACATTATGGCCTATGGTTAGACGTACCGCAAAATGTTTAAGGGCATCTTTTCCCGTGTCGTCGTAAACCTCGAAATGAAAGGATTTTTTCTGTTTTTGGCACCATTCGATTATCAGGCTTTTGTAGCTGATGACCTTGCCCTCGAGCTGTTCGATGTCCACATAGGGATTAATGACTTTTTCATGGATAAATTTTCGGCAATAATCGTATCCACGGTCCATATAGATGGCACCGACCAACGCTTCAAAAACGTTGCCGTGGATGTTTTCCCCGAAATGGGATTTGGGGATGCGGCTTTCGACGAAATCGATCAGGCCCAAATCTTTGCCCAGTTCGTTGAGGTGTTTACGGCTCACGATTTTGGACCGCATTTTGGTCAGGTAGCCCTCATCGCCTTCGGGGACCTCGTTGTACAAGTGGCGGGATATGATGGTCCCAAGCATGGAGTCTCCCAGAAACTCAAGCCGCTCGTAGTTTATCGGATTGCCGTGTTTATCCTTTTTATTGACCGATCGATGCAAAAAAGCCTTTTCGTAAACGCCCAGCTTTTTTGGTCTGAATCCCAATATCTTCGCCATCCCCGAAAAAAAATCCCCATCCTTTTTAGAACGGGAACCAAATAAATTTTTGGGAAATGCCATGGGTATTCCGGCTTTAGTCACTGATTTTCTTAAAGATAACGCAGGCGTTATGGCCCCCGAATCCGAAGGTATTGCTTAGGGCAACATCGACCTCGCGTTCTTGGGCCTTGTTCAGGGTCAGGTTGAGCTTGGGGTCGATATTTTCATCGACCGTGGTATGGTTGATGGTCGGGGGAACAATACTGTGCTTCATTGCCAAAATGGAAGCAATTGCCTCGATGGCCCCGGCCGCACCTAGCAAATGTCCGGTCATCGATTTGGTGGAATTGATGTTGATATCCTTCGCGTGCTCGCCAAAAACCTCGACGATGGCTTTCAGCTCGGCCACATCGCCTAAGGGCGTAGAGGTGCCGTGGGTATTGATGGCATCAACATCCTCGGGTTTCAGGCCCGCATCGCGCAGGCAGTTTTTCATGACTTGAACCACGCCTATCCCGTCGGGATGTGGGGCCGTCATATGGTAGGCGTCGCTCGAAAGTCCGCCCCCGGCCACCTCGGCGTAAATCTTGGCGCCTCGGGCCTTGGCGTGTTCGTATTCTTCCAAAATCAGGGCTCCAGCTCCTTCTCCTAGCACAAATCCGTCGCGGGTTGCATCGAAAGGTCTCGAAGCCGTTTCGGGACTATCGTTTCGGGTCGAAAGGGCGTGCATGGCACCAAAACCGCCCATTCCGGCAATGGTCACGGCGGCCTCGCTTCCTCCGGTAACCACAACGTCACAATGTCCCAGACGAATGTAGTTCAAGGCATCGATCATCGCGTTCGCCGAAGAGGCACAGGCGGAGACCGTAGTATAGTTCGGCCCCATAAACCCATGCT
Source organism: Pricia sp. (assembly GCA_049683055.1). Lineage (GTDB taxonomy): Bacteria > Bacteroidota > Bacteroidia > Flavobacteriales > Flavobacteriaceae > Pricia. The sequence continues at coordinate 584 of JBAUIP010000078.1, read as the reverse complement.
TGATGGAGATGTGCCCCGGCGCGATATCAGCGATCATTTTCGGGATAAAGAACGGATTGAACCGCGGGGTACCGTCGCCCTCGGCAAAGTTCATCACCTCGTTCTGAAAGGTCTCGAGCCCTCCGATACCGGCGCCCCAGATGACCCCGACCCGGAATTTGTCGACCACGTTGAGGTCGAGTTGCGAATCGGCAATCGCTTCATCGGACGAAACCAAAGCATACTGCGCAAACCGGTCGAGTTTACGGGCCTCCTTACGGTCGAAGTGGTCCTCAGCGTTAAAACCTTTGAGTTCACAGGCGAATTTGACCTTAAATTTTTCGGTGTCGTAATAGGTCACGGGGGCCGAACCGCTCTTGCCGTTCTTCAGGCCTTCCCAGTATTCATCGATATTGTTACCTATGGGCGTTAGGGCGCCCAATCCGGTAACCACAACTCGCTTTAACTCCATTGACCTTGGTTTTGGATGTAAATTAAAAAAAATATCCACGCGATAGGGTTACCGCATGGATAATTTAAAAATTCTTCAAGAAATCATAAAGATTACTTCGCTTCTTCTATATAACTGATGGCTTGGCCAACGG
>JBAUIP010000077.1:0-2101 GCA_049683055.1 Pricia sp. | reverse complement strand
CTAAACTCAATTTTAGTATATTTGTGGTATATTTTTTGCCATATATCATATATGAAGCACCTTTACCTCGTCATTACTTTTCTTTTTATCTCCTTTAGCTACGGGCAGCAAGCTCCCGCTAGCGGAGATATCGATGGGTTTAAACTCTACCCGAACCCAGTGACAGATGGTAAGGTTTATATCAGCACCAACGAGAATTCGCCCAAGCAAGTTACGATTTACGATGTGTTGGGTACCCAAGTGCTACAGACCCAAATCTCCGGCACAGAACTGCTGATCGACGAGCTCGATGCCGGTGTCTACGTGTTACGGGTCTACCAAAACAACAGGATGGCTACACGAAAATTAATCGTAAAATAAAGTCTCGCTTTTCTTCTATCAAACTAGGCCTTCTTCAGTCGACCTTGATTTCTAAATTCGATGAATACGACCTGCCTGGTTAGTATCTCTTAGAGCATATCAGTACCGTATTGAAAAAATATTCTTCGAACCGCACACGGAATCTTATTCGAACACTCGACAAAAGGTCAAAAACTCCGATAAAACGTATTCTCTAGTTGTTTCACCTACAAGATGTTGCGTTTCACAACATTTTCCAGATGTAGGTAAAACCTTTCATTAATTTTACGTTCCGAAACCGAACTGATTCCGTGGATTTTCCCAAATCGAAACCTATGCGAAAACTTTACTTCACCCTTTTTTTCCTTTTTACCGTCTCGCTTTCCGCCCAAGAATCCGTTGACTTTCAAAATGGGCGTAACACTGAAATCTCGGAAGTCAAATTATATCCCAACCCAGCATTCGGAGGTACAGTCCACATTCTGACCGAGGCCAATGCCGACAAAAAGATAACGGTCTATGATGTATTTGGCGAAGTGGTGCTGACCGATAAGATTTCTGGCAAAACACTCGATATTTCGCGATTGGTGCCCGGAGTTTACGTGATTCAGGTCAACGAAGGGCAAAAGACCATGACCCGAAAGTTGGTAGTGAAATAATTTCGTAAGCTCGGTACTTGAGAATTTTTATGTAAGCAATATCATCGGATCTCCACCACCGATATTCTGAAACTATCCACCTGTTCAACGAATTTGCAAACGTATTTGTCCAATAATGGCAAACGAAAAAAGCCCCTATAATAAAGGGACTTTCTTCTATACTAAAACTCTATCCGTTAAAGAATCTCAGCTATTTCTTACAGACCAGATTTACAAAATCTCGACCACTTCCAAATCAAAAATCAGACTTTTTCCAGCCAGTGGGTGATTTCCGTCAACGGTAATCGTGTCTTCATTCACCTCTTTAACTATCAAATTTACATCTTGCCCGTTCTGGGTTTTCGATGTCAGTCCCATTCCTACTTCCGGCTTGATATCTTCCGGCAACTGCTCTTTGGGTACCTTTTGAATTAATTCGTCTTTCACCTCACCATAGGCCTCATCCTTTGAAATATTGATGGTCTTCTTTTCATTGACCTCCATATCGACGAGTCCTTTTTCAAAACCGGGAATCAATTGGCCCTGCCCCATCGTAAACTTAATAGGTTCGCCACGCTCGACCGAACTGTCAAAGACTTGGCCATCAATAAGTTTTCCGGTGTAGTGTACTTTTACCGTGTCGTCATTCTTTACCTTACTCATACGTTTAATTTTTTCGAGGTCGAATCGACCCCTGGTTATCATACGGCGCATCGAAATACGCTAATTTTCAATGTAAGGGCTTCGAAAGCCACAGCCAAAACTAGAGCCGATTTGTTCCCTCATTTAGTAGGATTTTACAATTAGCACCCTTGATATGTTAAAGAAATTAACGAAGTTTACAGGTGGCCGATTCCCCTTTTACCGTAAGTATATAGTTATTTTTGGGATGTTTTTCAGAAGGATATATGGATACGGACCGCATTTTTGATATCAACTCGCCCGAAGAGTTCGAGAGGATGGCCCTGTCCGTTTTTAGGATGCAATACGCCAAGAATTCCGTGTATCGCGAGTTCTGTGGATATTTGGGATGCACGCCGGATACCGTCTGGCAACTAAAGGATATTCCCTTTTTACCGATCGGATTTTTCAAATCCAAGAAAATTCTCTCCGATGGGATGCAG
>JBAUIP010000076.1:0-4613 GCA_049683055.1 Pricia sp. | reverse complement strand
TTGCATCCCCCGGCGAAATCCCCGATACTGCGCATCATGTGAATCGCCATGTCCCGCATTTTTTGATAGGTACGGTCGGAAAGCGTCATGGTAGGGGCAACGGTGATGGAATCACCGGTATGGATACCCATGGGATCCATGTTCTCAATGGCACAAATAATGACCACATTGTCGTTGTGATCGCGCAGGAGCTCGAGTTCATATTCCTTCCATCCGATCAAGGCCTTGTCGATCATGACCTCATGGATGGGCGACACCTCGAGACCACGACTGAGCAGGTCGTCGAAATCCTCCGTTTTATATACTATGGATGCTCCATCGCCGCCTAGGGTGTAGGATGCCCGAATGACCAAAGGGAATCCAAATTCCTGCGCGATTTCCTTTCCTTTCAAAAAGGAGCTGGCCGTTGCCTGGGGGGCCATTCCAATGCCGATTTTAAGCATCAGTTCGCGGAATTTCTCCCGATCTTCGGTTATGTTGATGGCGTCAATATCGACCCCGATAATCTCGACGCTAAAATCTTCCCAAATGCCCTTTTCATCTGCCTCGATACAAAGGTTCAAGGCCGTCTGTCCGCCCATGGTAGGCAAAACCGCATCGATTTCCGGATGCTTCTTCAAAATCTCAATAATCGATTTGGTATTGAGGGGTTTGAGATAGACGTGGTCGGCCATGGACGGGTCGGTCATGATGGTCGCCGGGTTGCTGTTGATCAAAACGGTCTTGATACCGTCTTCGCGCAGACTGCGCAGCGCTTGGGATCCGGAGTAGTCGAACTCACAGGCCTGGCCGATGATAATGGGGCCTGAACCGATAATCAAAATTGTTTTTAGGTCGTCTCTTTTGGGCATTGTATTAAGTGTTCTTAAGATTGGATACTGATTTCGTTACTATGTCCGCTAACGAGCAAGCTCGGACAGCGCCGTTTGGACAAAAAAAAGGTGCTACTTTTAAAAAAGTAACACCTAAATTATTTGAAAAATCAATCATTATTTTTTGTGTCGCGGCTCAGAGGATACGGATAGTTTTTTTCGTCCTTTCGCCCTTCTTCGGGCCAAAACTTTACGTCCGTTTACGGAAGACATGCGTTCCCTGAACCCATGTTTGTTCTTTCTCTTGCGCTTCGATGGCTGATATGTTCTCTTCTGTCCGGGCATTTTCCGCTACTTTTAAGGATTTGCAGGAAGTCCGGGGACCTCCCCTTTTTTCCGGTGGCAAATATACGAAGGCTTTTCGCTTCTGCAAACCGATTGCATAAAATTATTTTAGAGGATAGCGCATCCTTTCTACTTCTTGTTTTTTATTACTTTTGCCGCTATGTTCAACAAAAATATCAAACTCGTAATCGCAGGCCTGATTATCGCCTACGCCTTGTACCAGTTCGTGGAAGGCGAAATCGGCAACGGCATATTTCTCATCCTCCTATCCCTCATTTTTATCTTCCTCTATTTTAGGAACGAAATGATTCTATTGGCTTTTTTGAGGATGCGAAAACAGGATTTGGAAGGCACCCAAAAATGGCTGGACAAAATCAAAAATCCGAAATCCGCCCTGATTACCAAACAACAGGGATACTACAACTACCTACACGGCATCATCTACTCCCAAAAAAACCTGACCACGGCGGAAAAATATTTCAAGAAAGCGCTGAAATTAGGATTGACGATGGATTACGATGTGGCCATGGCCAAGTTGAGCCTGGCGGGAATCTCAATGCAAAAACGCCGTAAAAGGGAAGCGACCCGACTGCTGCAGGAAGCCAAGAAACTGGACAAGAACAATATGCTTGCCGACCAGATTAAAATGATGAAAGAGCAGATGAAAAAGATATAAAGTTCAAGAGCAAGTACTATTTCAATTTCAAGTCGACGATAGACCGCTGCGCTACTACATATAAAAGACTGGACGCATTTATATTCGGCAGATATTAAAGTGGTGGATAGTGGCAAGTAAACTTCTTGAACTTGAAGTTAGGTTTGAACTTGCGCTTGCGCATGAACTTGCTCTTACAACAGCGGCGCCCATAAACGGCTAAAAGACTCCTTGAGCTTGCGGCGGATGCCCCTTTCCTTCCAATTCTCCAAGTCTACCTCCTCGCAATTTTCCAGATCGTTCATAAAAATACCCGCCATCTGGTTGTTGATGGCCTCGTTGTAAATCATGGCCGTAATCTCAAAGTTGAGCGAGAAACTCCGATAATCCAGGTTCGCCGTTCCAATGGTCGACAAACGGTCATCGACCAGCATAGTTTTGGCATGGATAAATCCTTTTCGGTACCTAAAGATTCGTATCCCGGACTCCAAGCTCTCCTCGATGTAAGAATCGCTGGCATATTGCGCCGCCCAAGAATCGGATTCATAGGGAATAATGACCCGTACATCGACGCCACTTCTCGACGCTGTTTCCAAAGCCGTCAAAATGGCCGCATTCGGCATGTAATAAGGTGAAGTAATGTAAATACGTTCCCGTGCGGCCGTAATCGCGCAAAAAAGAGCCTCCATGATGTTCGCCCAATCGGTATCGGGTCCACTGGCCGCCATTTGTACCGCTACCGGTTGCTGGGTTTCCGGTTTATGCATGGGAAAAAGATCTTGATCGATTTCCGTTTCGTCGTCCGAAGCGAAATTCCAGTTCAGTAAAAAAGAGGATTGGAGGGCACCTACCGCCCCGCCCTGCACACGCATATGCGTATCACGCCAATAGCGTTCATTATCGTAGGAATTGTCGTATTTCTGATCCAGATTAATCCCGCCTACATAACCGATGGTGCCATCGATGACGACTATTTTCCGGTGGTCGCGGTAGTTCAGTTTACTGGTGGAGTTCGAAAACAGCACCGGCATGAACGCATAGTGCTCGACACCGGCATTCGTCATCTTTTTCTTGGATTTTGAGGCCATGTTGCTTCCCACATCGTCGTAAATCAAGCGTACTTTCACCCCCTCTTGCGCCTTGTTGCAGAGAATGTCGATAAGTTCGGTGCCTAGTTCGTCGTCGAACAGGACAAAATATTCAAAATGAATGTGGTTCTTGGCCTTATCAAGGTCTTCCCGTAGGCGCTTAAACTTTTTTTCGCCGTTCACCAACACTTCCACATCATTGTCATAGGTAAGCACGGCCCTTTCGTTGTTTCTAAGCAGTTTATATATTTTAAAAATGGCCGCTCCATAATCCTTTTCAAAATCCTCTTTTTCTTCCTGCTCGAGTTTGAACTGCTCGCGCCACGACTTGATTCGGTCGTTGTCCAAGATGTATTTCTTCTCGAAAATCTTGGATTTCCGATAATCCTGTCCAAAGAAATAGTAAACCAGCAATCCTAAGAAAGGAAGCACGGCCAATGCGAAAAGAAACGAGAGCGTCTTTACCGGATTTTTATTTTTAAGGATGATGAAGATAGATAGGCTAATAACCAAAATGTAATTGATGGTCAGGGCAATGGCCCACGGATAGTCCGTACAGAAAGAAAGAATCGAATCCAAGAGCGTCAAAATTATCTGCTTCGGAATCGAATATACGGAATAATATCAAATGCCCGGCCACGGATGAAGCGGCGAATAAAGCAATGGGGAATTTGGATGTTTTGTTATCTGATTTTACCTGAAAGTATGTAGGATGAACACTACACTTTCCGACGGCAATTTCGCGTGGTACCCTATATTTCGTTTATTTCGTAGGCTTGTAATATCCGGTCTTGGGAATTTCGATGGTGTACTCCTTTTTGGATGCATTGTTCAAGTGTGGTTCACGCAGCCACGGATTGTGCCGCTTTAGAATCTTGTAGTTGATTTCGTATTTCTGGGCGAAATCCGCAAAGCTCAAGACCGGCTCGTCGATATCGACCTTAAAGGTAGGCACGGCGTAATAGAGATCTTCTTGCTGAACATCGAATCCGTATTTTTTGGGATGGCTCAAAATTTCTTTGATAGCCATGATACGGAAGACATAACGACCGGTTTCCTGCCCCAATAATAAATCGTAATAATCATCGACCTGCTGAATGCCCAGAAACTTATCGATGGAACCGGTTCCTGCATTGTAAGATGCCGCGGCCAGCGTCCACGTTCCATATTTTTCCTTGTATTTGTTCAGGTATTTACAGGCGACCTCGGTGGATTTTTCCAAATGGTAGCGCTCGTCAACGTTGCTGTTCACTTCAAGTCCGTACTGTTGTCCGGTAGCTTTCATAATTTGCCAGAAACCGGTGGCTCCAGCGCCGGAAACCACATTTTGGAGACCGCTTTCGGCGACGGCGAGGTACTTAAAATCATCGGGAATGCCGTTTTTGGCGAGAATCGGCTCAATAATGGGGAAATACATGTTCGCCCGCTTGATCAGCAGAAGCGCATTGGACTGCCAATACGTGTTGACTAGGAATTCCCGATCGACACGTTCGCGGATTTCGGGATCTTCCTGCGGTACCGGTTCCCCGGCAAAATTTAGGTCCTCAGGAATGTCAATGGCGGAAATATGGTATTTTTCCGAAACGTTCTTTTCGATTTTCGGGTCCTTTGAATCGGTATCGCCCGGCATCTCCTGTTGCTGTTCGGAATTACCCTGTACCGCAAAAATTAAGGTACCGGCCAAAAAAAATACCCCTACAAGTGTCAAGCCGT
>JBAUIP010000075.1:0-21789 GCA_049683055.1 Pricia sp. | reverse complement strand
CAATTGTATCAACATATTATCGACGAAACTACTTGGTATAACGGACAATTAGAAATCTCCCTGAAGGACGATGAAAACGTCACCGTCGTGACTACAGACCAAGCCGCTGCATTATTCAAGGCCGGGTCATTTGCCGACAAGAGGATCAAAGGCGACCCATTGATATCCGACAACGTAAAACAACCAATTACTATCGATCAAATAAGTTCAGATATGGATAAGTTGAAAATCGACACGAACAAAATATGGGAAAAAATGAACAACACTCCCACATTTGGTAAATCCGAACACCCTGGAATGGGATTCCTAACTGGTTTTGAGTGGCTGCAGTATTCGGAAATGCATATGAGACATCACTTTAAACAAAAACGAAGAATCGAATCTTTTATAAACAAACATACTGCAAAGACAAATAAATGAAACACGTATCCATCCTAGTGCCCAAGGGCCATACCAGCATAGTCAATATCGGGGGTACCCATCAAATGCTATCGTGGGTCAACGAATTTTTTGAACAAACCGGCAGAGATGCGCTATTCGATATCCATTTAGTGGGGCTCGAAAAGCGGACGGAACAATCCACAGGAATGTTCACGGTGAATCCCGATTTGCTTATTTCCGAAGTGAGTAAGACCGACCTTCTCATAATTCCCGCCATCCATGGGGATTTTGATCAAAACCTAAAAAATAATTCGGACTTCCTTCCTTGGATTGTAAGCCAATATAAGGAAGGTGCGGAAATCGTAAGCCTCTGTGTGGCCTCCTTTTTCTTGGCCTCCACCGGCCTCCTAGATGGAAAAAGCTGTTCTACCCATTGGCAATATGCGAATGAATTCAGGCAACAATTTCCAAAGACCATCCTTAAGGACGATAAAATACTCACTGAGGCCGACGGCATCTACACCAGCGGCGGGGCCTATTCCTTTACCAACCTTATCGTATATCTAATCGAAAAATACGCCGGGCGCGACACCGCGATCATGGCCGCCAAGGGTTTTATGATCGATATCGAGCGCAGCAGCCAGTCCCCTTTTATGATTTTTTCGGGACAAAAGTCACATAAGGACAAAGAAATCCTGAGGTCTCAAGAGTATATTGAACGGAATTTTCAGGATAAGATTACCGTGGAAGAACTCTGCGATAAAATCGCCCTAAACCGACGGACTTTTGAAAGAAGGTTCAAAAAAGCGACCGCGAATACGGTCGTGGAATACCACCAGCGCGTAAAGGTGGAAGCCGCAAAAAAAGAACTGGAAAAGGGGCGAAAAACGGTCAACGAGGTGATGTACGAAGTCGGCTATTCCGACCCTAAAGCGTTTCGGGACGTGTTCCGAAAAATAACCGATATGACGCCTTTAGGGTATTTGAACAAGTATGGGAAAATCGTGGCGATAGCATAACCAACTATCGGCTATCAAAAATCATTTTCGTTCCTATTCCGTGTAGTAATTAGTGCTCATATAGCCAATCTTCCATTTGCCGTTTTCTTTGACCATCAATCGTATTTCCTTTTTCTTGCCCCTTGTGGGATCCTGAACCACATAGGTTACGAACGCCGATTTATCGAAGACCTCGATTTCGTAGTCCGGGATATCGGTCGGTGGCTCTTCCGGCTCCGGATGTTCCTTCATGTAGTCCTCGGCCGATTTTTGAATGACCGGCCAACCTAGCTGTTCAGAATATTTGCCATCCCGTATATAGCATTTCATTACAAAGGGTTTATGCGACCATTGGCCCTTCCACTTTTCTAGGTCCCGTTGGTAGAAGTATTGTGTTTCCAGTCGCAAGGCCTCCTTTACCTCATGTTCTTCGTTACCCGTCTTTTGGGATTGTGCGGATATACCGTTGGATTGAAGGAAAAAGAGAATAACTATCGCTTTAATTATTAAGGGTGCCGAAGTCGGTTTCATTGATTGCATAGTATCTATTTGACTTGATATGGTTCTCTTAATGAAAGTTAGTGTAAATGTTTTTAATTATTTATCGATCGTTCAACCCCTTTCCATCGAGGATTTTCGGGGTGTACTTTTCAATTCTCCGGGTTCGGGTTTTTGATTGTTTGGCACCTGAAAAATGTAGGAGATAGCCTCTTTGCCGGCCAGGAGTAAGATTTTTGAACGCTTTCTTTAAATCGGAATTTTCCTTGAACGCCGCTTCCAATTCTTCGGGCATTTCAAACTCGGAGGTTTTTTTCATCTGCACTTCAAGACCCGCTTTTTCCACCTCGATGGCCTCATGGACATAGTTTTTTATCATTTTTTCCTTCGCTTTGATTTCGTCAAGATTTTTAAAACGAAGTTGCCGCGCGGCCTGTACGTTTTTAGTCTGTTGCACTAAAATATCCTTTTCATCCTTTAGCAATACGCCTTTGTGGAAAAGTAAGGCGCAATAGTCCTTAAATCCGTGGATTAGGACGATGTTACTTTCTTTATAGATATAACAAGGTTTTCCCCATTTGAAATCTTCTTCCAAACCAGTATCGAGAATCAGCTTTCTTAAATAGTCGTATTCGTTCTTCCATTTTTTACTTTCCTCGAAAAAGGCTTCAATGCTTTTTTTCATAAAGGTTTTATTTATGCGGTCATTGGGATAATTTCTTTTTTGCCTCGTTCAGTTTAACATGCGATCTTAGAGCCTGCTTAATGATTTTGGATGGAACTTCTTGGTCGAACTTGATTTGCACGGTTCCTTTTCCGGTCTTATGCCCTTTGTTCTCGAACAATTCACGTTCCCCATCACTCAATCCGCCTTCACTGAATCCGAGACTTACGTGTTTGGAATAGGCGGCAAAACCTGCTAAAACTCCATGTAGTTTGTAATTTGGAACATTCCAGGCAATCCTTTCCTCGGCTCCCGGAACGGTCTCCCTGATTATTTTTTGAAGTTCCTCCATTATCGGACGGGCTTCTTCGGCCGAATTTGCAATGTATTCGTTTACTTCTTTAGCTTTTTTCATTTAGGATGCTTTTTTAAGAGGGAACTCTCTAATCCTTTGGGGCGCCCATTTTTACTTTCCTAAGCTCGTTGCCATCTCCATCCAAAAAATAAGGTTCAAAATCGGTGTCCTTCACCCAACCCGCTTTTGGATTTTTTCCTGCCATAAAATCGCCATAGAAATCACGGCCCCTACCTTTGACAAAAGGATACTGCTCGTACAAATGTCCGTAACCCTGCATCCTCAAATCGCCCTGTTCCATAAGTTTGGTCTCCATTTCTTTTTTCAAAGCTTCTTTCTTTGAAGTAAAGGATGGGTCGCCCGCCAAATTGTTCATACAAAACGGGTCTTTGGCGATATCGTACAATTCTTCTTCCGACCGTTTTCCAAAGTTCAGTTTCCAAAATTCTTTGTCCCCGTTTCTCCGTAAATTCAGGATTTCGGTTTTAGTGGGACTCCCATCGGTATTCAAATATCCCGTTTCGGGATTACCGGATGGCCATCGGTCCGTTTCGTAATTCCTGATATAGAGCATATTGTTTTTGTGGATGCCCCGGATGGGATAGCCTACATCATCGGGCCTGCCGGTATCGTGCCGCTCCTTGCCGATCAGCACGAAACTGCGTTCAGGGTCTACTTGTCCCGATTCGTTGGAGGTCAGAATGTTCATCAGACTTTTTCCCGCGGCGGGATGCATCCCGGAAGCTTGCCAATTGACTCCGGCGGCTTCCAAGAAAGTCGGGGCCAAATCGACAAAACTGACGTAGTCATCGACCGCCCTTAAGGCGGATGTCTTTTTCGCCAATTTTCCTCTTTCGGGTTTTGCATCGGTGGATTTCATCTTATCCTTCCAAAGAATGGCCATCGGAACGTGGTTGGCATTCTCGTACTGGTCGCCCTTGACCCTGGGGAAGGGCATGCCATGGTCGGATGTTACCACAATCAGCGTGTTTTCGAGCAGGCCGCGTTCGCGCAGCGTTTCCATAATTTTTCCGATATGCCGGTCGGTGTCCTCAATTTCGAAGGCATAATCGAGCAGGTCGTTTCGGGTAATCTCGTTATCGGGCCAGTACGGTGGAAAATCTTTAATCATGTCGGTGGATTTTCCTCCCAACTTAACCCCCGAACCATACTCATAGCCCCGGTGAGGCTCGATGGTGCCCACCCAAAAGCTCCAAGGGCTGTTTGCCGGGGCCTTATCCAAAAAGTCGGTGAAATTGGCGCTATAGTCATTAGTGCCGATAAATTCCGTAGCCGGTTCCAAGGTTTTTTCATCGTAGGCGGGACCCATCACCTGTCGTTCGGTGCCATCTTCCCGCAAAGTAACCCCCGGGGCCCAGCCCTTTCCGGTATGGCCCGTGGTGTATCCGTTTTCCAGCAGGGTTTCTTGATAGGTCTTGAATTTCGGGGGGAAATAGATGACGTGATTGGCTGCGGCATCCAACTGCCATGAATTGCGTCCGGTGATGACAGCCGCCCGTGATGGGGCACATTTTGCGTTAGGCGTGTAGGCGCGGTTAAAAAGGATGCCCTGCTCGGCAATCGCATCGAAGGCGGGCGTGTCAACATAAGTACTTCCGTAGGCACTCATATCCAATCCCGAATCGTCGGACATGATGACGAGAATGTTAGGCCTTTCGTCTGTTTGTGCTTGGACCGGGAAAAGGGTAAGCATCCCAATCAAAAATATTGATATGTTTTGTTTCATAGTCGACCCTTCTTTTCTAAACCCAAAGCCTTATTTTTATCGCATCAATAAAATTACAAAAATATGACCTTACTTTTAATGGCCGCGGGAAGCGGTAGCCGATATGGAAAACTGAAGCAATTCGACGATTTGGGACCCTCGGGGGAATTTCTAATGGAATTTGCCATCTACGACGCCCTGGAAAATGGTTTCGACCATATCGTGGTCATCACTAAAGACGAGAACCAAAAGTTTCTCGACGACCACCTCCGCCACCGATTGCCCGCGAATATCAAGTTGGATGTATTGGTCCAAAAACTGACCGATATTCCCGATGGCACTACCTTCACCGGCGAACGCCAAAAACCTTGGGGCACCGCCCATGCCGTTTGGACGGCCCGCCACGTCATCGACGGTCCTTTCGCGGTAATCAATGCCGATGATTTTTACGGCCAGTCCGCCTACAAAAACGCCGCCGATTTTATGAGGGCGCATCGCGAGGACAATGTGTATGCTTTGGTGGGATACACCTTAAAAGATACCCTGTCGGAACACGGTTCCGTCTCCCGCGGCGTCTGCCAGGTCGAGGGCGACGACCTGATTTCCGTGGATGAACGCCTCAAACTGGAAACGGAAGGCGATAAGGTCAAGGACCTCGATTCGGGAAACACCTACTCCGGGAACGAGCACGTTAGCATGAATTTTTGGATCTGCAAGCCTTCCATTTTCGATAAGATCGAGAGCGATTTCAGGGGTTTTCTCGCCGATGACGATCTAGGCGCGAAAAGCGAGCTTTATATTCCGAAAATCATTCAAGATATGTTGCAAGCGGATGAAATAGAGGTGAAAGTGGTGCCTTCCGAAGGCGATTGGTTCGGGGTCACCTATGCCAGCGACCGGGAAGTCGCCGTGGCCGAACTGCAGCGCAAAACGGATGCGGGCAAGTATGATTCGCCATTATGGCCGAAGGATTAGCGAGACCCAAATAGCATGGAGTTGTTTTCAGATAAAGAACTAAATCGAGTAGTCCGGCATTTCTCCATAGCGGAACAACAGTACCGTTTCTCTCCGTTGACCGACGGTTTTATCAACGATACTTTTTTGGTCTCTGAAGAGGGCGCACCGCAATATATTTTGCAGCGGGTCAACCATACCGTGTTCCATAATATTTCCGGGGTGATGAACAACATCCAGCGCGCCCTACACCTTTTGGATGGGCAGGATTATACCAAAATCCGCTTGGTCAAGACCCGCTCGGGAGCCAGTTATCTAGACCAAGGCCAAGGGGAACCGGATTACTGGAGGATGATGACGTACATCCCCAAGAGTACGGCCCATAGCACTACTACCAATCCAAAAATTGCTTTCGAGGCGGGACGTATTATTGTAAAATTCCATGATTTGCTCCAAAACGCCAAGACCGATAACTATGTGGATACCATTCCCAGATTTCATGATCTGGCCCTGAGAAAAGAACAGTTTGATGAGGCGTTACCATCCACAGGTGACACTGCTCGGGCCGGTGCAGGTTTGGAAGCAGATGCAGGTACTGATGCGGCTTCCGCCATCCGTTTCGCAAAGAAGACCTTTGAAATCCTGGAAAAAATAGACTTTGGCCAACTGCCCGTCCGTATCTGCCATAACGATACCAAACTGAACAACATCCTCTTTTCCAAGGAGACAGACGAGGCCCTCTGCCTCATCGACCTCGACACCTTGATGAAAGGACATTTTCTCTACGATTTCGGGGATGCCGTCCGCACTATCGCCAATACCGCGCCCGAAGATGAGCAAGACCATTCCAAAATAACCTTCGAGGCTCCCCTGTTCGAAGCATTTGTGGAGGGTCTGGCCACCCAGAAATCCCTTTTTTCATCCCGGGAAATCGAGACCCTAGCTTGGGGCGCGGTACTGATGCCCTTTCTTCACGGTATCCGTGCGTTGACCGATTACCTCAACGGCAATGTCTACTATAAAGTAGCCTATGAGAACCAAAACCTCGATCGCAGTCTGAGCCTTTTCAATTTCACGAAAAAGGCTTTGGCAGAGATGGATTATATGGAAGAAATCATCCTGAGAAAATTCAGCTGAAAAAGGAGTGATGTCTTTAACGATAAGTCACGTAGACTGCTCGGGACTAAATCTGGTGAAATGCACTCTCATTAAAAAGGATATCCTATGGCAAAATTGAACACCAAATTATTGTCCCCGCCATCAAAAAATGGTGTTCGGGTACGCTCACCTTCCGGCAAATAGGGCACCTGTATCGGCGAGGCCAAATCCAGCCGAATGACAAAACTTTGGATGTCGACCCTAAGCCCGAATCCCACCCCAATGCCCAACTCCTTGGCCCAGTTGGAACCGAACTGCCCTTGGGTGGACAGCAGTTCGTTGAAATCTTGGGTAGTCTGTGGCTCGTCTTCGGATACCTCGAGTTCGTTGGTCAGCCACACGTTGCCGGCATCGGCAAAAAGGGCCCCTTTAAGATAAGAGAAAATCGGGAACCGATACTCTAGGTTCGCCTCCAGTTTCAGGTTGCCCGATTGGTCGAAAAACGAGGAAGTACTGTTTTCATCCTGGGAAGTAAACCTGCCCGGGCCCAAGGAACGGATCTGGAACGCCCTCACGCTATAAGGACCCCCGGAAAAGAACTGTTTTACGAACGGTAAGGTCGTCGAGTTGCCGTAGGGAATTCCCCATCCGGCGTAAAGCCGGGCAATCAGCGCCTGTTCCTTGCCCCACTTGAAATATTGGCGCAAATCAACATCCGCCTTGGCGTATTGGGCATATTCCAATCCGAAAACCGTTTCACTCCCACCGCTGACCAGATTCAGAGAATTACCGGCCACATCAAGATTCGTGGAAAAAAAGAAGGGCAGCGATTTGTCCTCATCGACCAGTTCATTATAAGTAAAACTATAATTCGACCCGGCAATGAACTGCTGCTCGAAACTTTGACGCAAAAAGGGATTCCTGACCAATATACTATCGAATTCCGCCGTGGTATCCGCCAAGTTGACGTAATTGACACTGATCGGATTCAACTCGTGAAACACATATTTGTTCTGGTTCCAGGTATACCCGAAAGAGGAGTTCACCGAGGTCAAGGTATACAACTGGCTCCGCTTCAAGATATCTCCCCCCAGACTGATCTTGGTCTTGGGCACCGAGTATTTGAACCGGCTGGGCGAGAACGGTACCAAACGGGGAATGATCAGATCGGCCTTGAGACCACCCGCTATACTACTCAATCCGGAATTGCTACCACTGGCGATTTGGGTCTCGTACGAAAAGTTACCGCTGATGCTAAGGGTCTCCCCACCGTGCCAGAAATTCCGGTTACTATACACCAATGAGATGCCAGGTCCGGCGAAGCCGTTGGATTTACTGACTGCCTGTAGCTCTGTCCGTACCGACCTTTTGTTCAGGGGCGAAAGAAAGAGGTCGGCGTCGAGGGTGCCGTTGCCGTTCTCGTTCGCAACGGTATCCTTCTCCTCGAATCGGATATTCACAAATTTATAGCTGCCGATCGACGAAAGCCGGTTGCTCGTCAGACGAGCGGTCTCCGAATTGTATTTTTGATCTTCTTCGAAAAGAATGTAGGGCTCCAGTTTTTTAGGCTTGAAGAATTCTTCCCGCTGTGCAAAATGGATTCCGTTTACCGTATCCGTCACGATGTTCAACGTGTCGCTATCGATGGAGTAATTGGGATATACCGTGATGGAATCGATTATGTAGGGAATGGTCGAACGGCTCGGTGTACCTTGCTTCAACCGCAGAAAAAGGTCGAACTTTTTATTATCGTAACGGTTCGTATCGGCCTCGAAAACGAGAAAATCGGGATTGAAATTGTAGTATCCGCGCTTTTTGAGGTCCTTGTCGATACGCTCGCGCTCGAATTTCAATAGCTGCAGATCGAATCTATCGCCGGGATTGATTTCCGTATCGGCCAGTACATCCTGGATCTCCTCATATATGGCGAGGGAATCGCTTTCAAGCTCGAATTTTTCCAAAGTGTAGGGCTTGGGCACGGTCACATCGTACTTGACACTGGCGAACTTTTGGGTACTATCGATTTCCGAGCTGGCACGGCCGTAGAAAAAACCGCGGTTGTCCATCCGGTTCAAGATCAGCTCTTCGACCCGCTGCGGGTCCACTTCCGAAAAATAGACCGGTTCTTCGCCGATTTTCTTATTGAGCCATTTGTTCAGGAATCCCGGTTTTTCACGCTGGGCCTTGTAGTGGTAGTAAAGCCCAAGACGCATCCCCAGAATTTTGGAGTTGGGTTGGGGGCGCAATAGCGTATTGAGCTCAGAGTTGAGAGCGTCGATCTTGACATCCTCGGCATCCTCTTCGAGGTTGGTCTCTATTTCGGCGCCTGTGTAGAGGTTCTCGCCCTCGGGAATAAATTTTTCAATGCTACAGGAGGATGCGACCGAAACGGCCAGAACAAGAAATAGGTGCTTATATGTAAACGTATGATTCAAATTTGGTCAGTTTTTAATGGTTTTGGTCATTAGGATTTCCACCGCGATTCCCGGACTTCCCTTTTTGGGATGCTCCATCCCCGGAATCCTCGGGCTCTTTTCCGCTCTTTTCATCCTCCGAATCCTTTCCATCCTCGAAATCTTTTGTATCCTCTGAATCCTTCCCATCCTCTTTATTATCATCGGATGTATTTTCATCCTCTTGATCATCCGGGATATCTCCAATAGGATTAAAAAGCTCGCTGAACTCGTTGAACTCCCGATTGAAGATAAGGGCCGCGCCCGTAACGATGAGCTGGCCGTCGATGACATTGGTATATTCGTTCTTGCGGAAGCCCCTTAGGCGATACCGGCCGTTCTCGGTCAGGAGGTATTCAAGGCTGACATTGCCGATAATCGGGGTCTGCCCTTGTCCCTCGGCTGCACTGCCCTCCACGTCGACGGCACTGCCCGCGGTGACAATCAACCGGTCGTCGAACAACTTCTTCTGGGCGTTGATATTGAGCTGCGTACGGTCTTCGGCACCGCCGCCCTGATAATCGGTAAAGCTGTCGAGGTCGAAATTCAGATCAACACCGCTGTTTCCGAAAATCTTGTCGGAAAATGCGTTCAACTGTCCCGAAAGTACCTTGTTGACGTTGTCCCTCGCTATGGCTGCCGTACCGCCACTGCTACCGTCACTGCCCGAACCGGGAAAGAAACGATTCAGCGCCAGCAACGAAAATACCTGCTTGTTGAGTTCGCCCTCCTGCTCGTTGAGCTGCTGTATCCGGCCGTAGACCGCACCTCCCAGCGACCCTTGTTCGTCTTCGGGCATGTCCATCCCGAAAGACAGCTCGGGCTGTAGCAGTTCGCCCTTCACGTAGAGATAGACCATAAAGGGCAATACCTGCTGATATTTTCCGGCTACCGCGGCACCTTGTCCCGAGGTAACGGTAGACATTAACGGGGCAGCGGAGGTCTCGACATCGTAAATGGCCGTCACGTCAAGGGCCGCATCCATCGGGTCGCCCTGCCAGGTCACGGTGCTTCCGGGTTTGATCTCAAACCTACGGCTTACCAAATTATAGAGACTGGTCTCGTAGTGGCCGTCGTTCAATTCGTACCGGCCTGAAAGTCCGATCCTGCCACTCGGCTCGATATTGAGGTTGAGGGCTGCGTCGCCGGATACTTGCAGGTTATCTCCTGTTTTTTTGTCGATAATGACATGGAAAATGGCATCCTTGGCGATTTCGAGTACGGCATCCACGTCCATACCCCCGACCATTCCCGAGATATCGTCTTCCTCGGCCTCGGTCAAGATGGCATCGGGATTCTCGCGGTTGACGAAAATGACCACCCCGTCACGTTCCTGTACGTCCAATTGTTCTTCGGGCACTACGAAAGTAACATCGGTAACTTTTCGGATACGAAACCGTCCCTCGACTACCGGAAGCTCAAGGTCGCCCTTGACGGTCATGTCGGCATCAAAACTGGCCTCACCGTAGAACAGTTCATTATCTTCTTCAGTGGAATTCAAGACCCGAAAGGCGTCGGCCTTCAAGCTTAGGTCAAAAGCGGGATTGGTGAGCTCTTCGGTAAGGATGTCGCCGTCGATGGTGAAGGCATTATTATTGGCATCGGTTATTTCGAAAGTGTCAAGATACAATCCGGAGTTATCAAGTTTGAGCGTTTCATCGTCGATTTTGAACTCGGAATTCACGGTAGCGACATTGAATCGGGTCTGATTAAAATTGAACTCCCCCTCATAATTCGGTTCGGTAGTGGTTCCGCTGACCTTTACGTTGCCGGAAAGATAGCCGTCGGCCTCTTTGATCTGCCCTTCCGAAAGGGCTTCCACAGCGGATAGTTCCAATTTGTTCAGGTCGAGATTCAGATTCAACTTGGCCCCGGTCTCCTGCGCCACATAATCTCCGGTGAGGTCCAGATCGATACCGCCATCCTTTAAGGCTAGGTCGAAATCATAGCCCGATTCCCCTTGGGATGATGCATTCAAGGCCAGATTGCCCAACGGGACTTCCATCGCCCGCAAATCGTCAATGTTGAAATCGGCCACGATACCGGTAGCGCCAAAGGGGTTTTCGACCACTACCCTGCCCTTGACCAAGCCTCCGGCCAGGGCTTCATCAGGATTCAATAGGCTCAAAAAGGTTTGCAGCTTAAAATTGTCGAATACGACCCCGATATGCTTTTTTTCAACGCCGGAGAGGGAATTGCTGATGGTCAGTTCCTGCTCGTTTCGGCTCAGCGTAAAGTTCTCGAACCGCAACAATTCCGGCCCGACGGCGATTTGGTTGTCTTGGGGAATGGACCACTGCTTTTTGTTGAACACGAGGTTTTCAGGATTGATGTGCAGCTCAACGGTATCTTTTTTCAAGGCCATCTCGGAAGCTACGTGCACCAACTGGGCCTTGTCATCAAAAGATTTGAAGTCCAAATTCAGTTGACGTTGTTTAAGATGACCTTCGAAAAGCGTACGCTTTACGTTGATCGGGTCGGATACGAAGGCCGCTAAGCCAGCATTAAAATCGAGGTCGTTGGCGCTGCCGTCAATCTCCACATGAAGGCTATCGATCGAAGAACCCGCGTAAATCAAACTAGGCACATCGATTAGGGCGGTAATTTTTTTGGTGGCCTCGTTGAAATTGGCCTTGAGGTATACGGTATCCAAACGTTCGAGGCCCTGAAGGAACACATCGGTCAAAATCGGAACCGTAGTCAGGCCCAAATTCACTTCCAATGCAACCGGGTCCGTCTCAAATGCCGCATCTGAAATCGTATCGGAGACGGTACCGTCGGATGACTCACCCCCGGAATCCGAATCGGAAACGCTGCTTGTCGAGGGCGTTTCTCCCGAGCTTTCATCGTTTGAGACCGCATTACCGGAACTGGTGCCACCGGAAACCGTACCCTCCGAAAAATACCCCTTAAATTGCCTTTGCAGGGCCGCGGTGATTTTGTCGGGCATGGCGTTGGATTTCAGGGCACCCTTCATAAACTCGCTATCGATGCTCACCTCGGTAATCGATTCGCCGATGGCCGCTTTTAAGTCAATATTGTCCAGTTTGTACTGGGTATCTTCATAGACCGCCGTGCCCTCGGAAATCAAGGCGTCGAGGCTAAAGTCTTCGGCGTTGCCCTTGAAATTGGCATTAATTTTGGCCCCCGCCCTTATATTCTCTTGGGTAAGGCCAAGGGCCTGGAGGTCGGCCCCGATTAGGTTCAAATCGAGTTTGATGGCCGAGTCTAGGGAATCGAGGTCGACTTGGGTCCTCGAGGTAAGGTTCAGGTTATCATCCTTAAAATTCAAGTCGATATCTCCCTTTCCGTCGACGATATCGCCTTCAAGGACGAGGTTTGAAAAATCATATCCGTCGAAGGAAAGCTGGGTAAAATCGGACCTCAAGGATGCGTTCAGGGTGCTTGGCGTACTGCCGCTTCCTTCGGCGTCGAGGGTGAACGAAATGCTCCCTAATTGTTCGTTATTCAGGATTTTATCCAGGCGGAGGCTGTCCACTTTCAAGTTTCCGTCGAAGGCGAGCTGGTTTTTATTGGAATAATTTCCCGCCAATCGGGCCGTTCCTTCCGGAATTTTCAATAGGATGTCGGCGGCTATATCGTCAATCGAACCTTTAGCGGAGGCATCGACTAGAATCGTTTCGGGAACCGAGATGCCCAAGCTGTCTTCGTTTACGAACTGTAAAACATCTTTACGAGCCGAAGTGGCCCGGACGTTATCGAAATTGAAGGATAGCGAATCGGGGGCCATGGCTTTGTTGAGTCGGCCCTGCGCCGTCAAGGATGTATTTTCGCCCCAATTGATTTCCAGATTCGGAATTTGGATACTGGCCAAGGTACCATTGGCCTCGATGTTTCCGGTCACCGGTTTGGAGGCTGCTTTTTGGATGTATTCGTTATTGGCGAGGTCCGGCTGAAAAACATAGGCGTCTTGCAAAGCTAAGTTCAGATTGGGAATGTCAACAGTGATACTAGTATTTTGGGGTGTCTCGATCAGGTCGTCGACGGATGCATATTCCATGGAGAGGTTTCCGGATACGGAACTGTTATTGGTCTGTACGTTCAGATCGGAAATGGCCGCACTGGTATCTCCCAACTGGGCATCAAAGGCAAAATCTTTCAGCTGGAAGCCGCTTTTTTCGGCAAAGGCCAGTTTTTCGAGTATCAAATTCGCCTCTTTGGGCCGATACTCGATATCGTTCGCCTGCAACGTAAAATCGGAAAGGGCGATGGCATCGGAATTGAACTTGCCGGCCTCCGGTCGATTGTTTCCCGTGGCATAGGCAATCTGGTTGTTCTGTAAATCGATTTCGCCGACCTGCACCATAAATTTCGGCCATTCGAAACCTGCGCCGGATTCGGTGGCCGCAGCTTTATCGACCTCCGGGCCCGTGTTATCCGCTTCCGAAGCTGCCGTACCCGTACCAACTGCTGAAGCGCCAATAGAGGTTGCCGACTGACCGGCCATTGCCAAAGAATCCTTCGATTGTGCCGCCATCCTTAGGGAAACATCCGAATTTTTAAGTTCCAGCAGGTCGACCTCGATATCGTTCTTGGCCAAATCGGCCTTGGGCATTTCCAAAAGAAAATTCCCGATGGTCACATCGGCCGAAAGACTATCCGGTACGGAATTGTACTTCGCCTTGACCTTCTCGATCTTAAAACTTTCCACCGCCAGCATGGGCAAGGCCGTTTCGGTGGTATCCTCCGTTTCCGGAAAGGGTTTGGTCTGGTCGTAAACGGCCTCGGTATCCGTCAGCTCCAGATCTTCCAGTTCAAAACGCATAGCCTCGAGGTCGATGGTATTCGCCTCCGCGTACAACCGCCCCAGGCGCAATTTGCTATCGATGCCCATAAATCCGTCGTCATAAACGATGTCAAAATCCTTCAGATCGATGGAACCGACGTTGATTTGCATCGGCTCGGCATCCTCTTCTTCGGGAGGAGGTACGGAATCCTGTGTGGCAAAGGCATCCACCAGAAATGTGAAGTTAAAATCCTCGGTGCCTTCCTGCCGGGTAACGTTCGCCTTTAAGCCTTCCCATCCCAAATACTCGAGATTGAAGGCATTGCCGAAAACAAGGTCCGACAGCCCGATATCGGCTTCCAATGACTTGGAATAGACCAAGGTATCCCCTTTTTTATCCTCCAAATACAATCCCTCCAAAGACAGATTGCCAGAAAAGGTCAGGAACAACCTTTCTATTTCTACTTTTGTACCGGTCTTATCGGAAACGAAATCCGTAGCTTTGGTAACGATTATATTCTGCCCCCACGGACTGCGGATAAACAGCACCAAGGCAACGAAGAGCACCAGCAGTACTAGGAAAACCCTGCCGATACGGCGTAAAATCTTATTTCTTTTCTTTTTCTCCAAAGTGGATTTAAATGTGCTTCGCGAAGGCCCAAAAGTAAGATGTTTAACAAATACTTTGTGCCAATCTTGTATTAATTTCAGAACCCGTTACGGCATCCCTATTTACGAAACTATCCGGCTTGGGGATGATGCTAAAGCGATTATTTTTGAGGGAAAAGGCAGATAGGAGTTCCGCGACCACAAACAGCCCGCGCCCTATGAATGCAAATGGATGCAATAAATAGGATTCAGGATGATTTTTTCAGCACAATTTGAGTATCGCAACGATACCCATTTGCGATTTTCGTAACTTGGATCCCATGCCTTTAAAGAATCTCGGTATTATTTTGCTGCTTTTGATGCCCCTGTGGTCGGGCGCACAGAATCTATTGCCGCCGATACGCAATTACAAAATTTTCGAATACCAGGCGGCCAGCAAGAATTGGGGCCTGGCCGTAGACGACCAGGGCGAACTTTTTGCGGCCAACAACAAGGGTCTGCTGCACTTCAACGGTGAGGAATGGAGGCTTTATCCATTGCCTAATAAAACTGTCGTCCGGTCCGTGGCCTACATTGCAGGCAAGGTGTACACCGGTTCCTACGAAGAATTCGGGTATTGGGAAAAAAGCGGTACGGGCCTACTGCGCTACACCTCCCTGACCCATTTGATTCAAAACCATGTGTTTACCAGTGAGGAATTTTGGCAGATCCTACCTTACGAGGACAGTATTGTTTTCAGGTCTTTTTCAGGCGTCTACCTGTACCGACAGAATCAGATTACCGTTGTCGATTCCGAAATTATTCCCACCTACATTTCGGTCCACGACAACCGTCTTCTGATGGCCGCCGACCGAGGATTTTTTGAACTGAATGGCAGTAAGCTCGTTCGGATCGAAAACCTCGACATCTTGGATGGGATGACAATTATCGATATGGTAGGCACGGCAAACGGCCTCTTGATCGGCACCAAATTGAACGGATGCTATCTCTTCAAAAACGGAACATGCACTCCTTGGACGGAGCCCATCAATCCGGATCTAAAGGAACACCAACTGAACAAAATTTTACCGCTGACCGACCGGAAAATCGCTTTCGGAACCATTAAGAACGGGATATACATCTACGAAACGTCCAGTAAGAATATCGAACGTTTCAATCGGGAAACGGGACTTCAGAACAACACCGTGTTGGCCCTATCTCGATTCGAGGGCCAACTGTGGGCGGGACTGGACAATGGTATTGCCAGAATTCCCCTTGAAAATCCCATATCCTATTACACCGACTATTCCGGCGTTTTGGGTGCGGTATCCGACTTAGCCTTTCACGACGGTATACTGTACTTGGGAAGCAATACCGGCATCTTTTATTTTGAAGACGGCCTTCTGCGATTCGTAAAGGGCTCTCAGGGCCATGTATGGGATTTGGAAACGGTAGACGGGGAACTATTGAGCGGGCACAACACGGGCACTTTTAAGCTGAACGGCGGTTCGTTGGAAAAAATTTCGGACATCACGGGAGGATACCAATTCGCCAAAGTTCCGGAGGGGGAGTCCACCTTTTTGCAAGGTACCTATACCGGTCTCGCGCGGTATCAAAAAAATAAAAACGGCAGTTGGGACGTGCAAAGGGTCTCCGGTATCGACTTTCCCGTTAAACAACTTTGTTTTGAAAATGCCGGTACCGTGTGGGCGGCACATTCGTATAAGGGTCTCTACAGAATGACCATTGACAAAAACTACAACAGAATTACGGATATGCAGGAGTTCACCGCTGACCATATTCCGAACAACTATAACGTCAAATTGTATAAAATAAAGAATCAGATCGTGGTTCAAAGTGGCGGCATTTGGCATAAATACGATCCAATTTTAGGTGAAATACGGCCTTTTGATGAGTTCAGCCCCTACAACCACATGAAACTTCTATATCATGATGAACGGCATTTTTGGTTCGCCGCCGTAACGGAAAACTCCCGGGAACTACTATATACCGACCTTAGAAACGATAGCCTGACCATCGTTGGAAGTCCCATTGAAAGGCGGTTGGTACCCGATTCCGAGCAAATGGTAAAGGCGAGCGACTCTACCTTCTTGGTCACTTTGGCCGATGGCTTCGGAAGAATAAACCCACGCCGATTGAAACAAGAGCTGGGAGAAAATAATATTCCTTTACCCCAACTTGCCTTTTTTAAGGATGAAAAGAAACGCTATGCCCTGAACGATACTATTTTTCGAGTGCCTTTTAAAAATGCAGGGGGCATCAACCTGCAAATTGCCGCCCCCCGACTTGAACGTCCCAAATTCCATTATCGCCTTAAGGGGCCCGAAAACAAATCGGGCTACCTGCCCAATGGGTCGTTGAACTTTCAGAACCTTCCCTACGGGAATTATGAACTTGCCATAGCCACCGTGGGAATTGACAACCAACTTTCACCCACCAAGATGGTCCTATTCGATATTGCCGCGCCTTGGTACCTGTCCCATTGGAGCATGTTGCTGTATTTACTGGTACTGATCGGAACTATCTTTATAGTGCGATGGTACAACAGAAGAAAATTGAAAAGGAAGCAATTGGCCCTTGCCGAACAACTGCACCGAAAACACGAGGAACGTTTGGCCAGTTTGGAAAGGGAAAAACTGGAAAAAGAAATCAAACAAAAGCAAAGGGAACTGACCCGCAGTACGATGAGCGTGGCCAAAAAGAACGAACTGATTTTGGAATTCAAGGATATGCTGGCCATGAACAAAGATGCTTTTCCGAACAAACAGCGATACCATACCATGAACAAAAAATTGGATGGGTCAATCAACAAGGACGAGGATTGGAAGCAATTTGAAATCAATTTCAAGGAACTGCACGGCGACTTTTTCGAAAACCTAATAAGACAGTTTCCAAAGCTTACGCCGAAGGATTTAAAACTTTGCGCTTACCTTAAAATGAATCTTACCTCCAAAGAAATCGCACCCCTTATGGGCATCTCGATCCGGGGGGTAGAAATACACCGCTATCGGCTCAGAAAGAAGCTCGATATGGACAGTTCACAGAATCTTTCGAAATTTTTAATCAAATTTAACTGATTCTTTCGCCTTTGTTTTGGTGTCCCTACCACATCATCACTACATCACAACGTTAAAATTTCAAGATTTCGCGGTGTGGCCACTACTGCGAAACAGCTATATATAAGGCCTTAGCAAGCCCAAATCTCATGATGTAGTCATTATGAAGTACTTTCTCAACTTCCGTAGACGCAATTTTGTTAATTTAGTAAAAAGCTAACTCAATTAATGCACTACTATGAAAATACGCTACCTTTTTTTGACGATTTCGATTTTGTTATCGTCCGCAACACTCCTACATGGGCAAGATAATCTTACGGTTTCGGGAACAGTCTCCGATGCGCAAGGGCCTTTGCCCGGGGCCTCAATCGTGATCCGCGGCACTACTAGTGGTACTCAGACCGATTTCGATGGAAACTATACCTTAGATGATGTTCCTTCCGATGCTACCTTGGAAATCAGTTACGTTGGTTATGCCGCACAGGATATTCCGGTCGACGGACGGACCACCATCGATGTTACCCTTGAAGAAGATGCCCAAGCTTTGGAAGAGGTAGTAGTAGTTGGTTATGGAACCCAGCAGAAAGAGGATATTACCGGATCCATCTCGGTAGTAGAAAGTGAGGAATTGACGAAACAGCCCAACCCCAACCCCTTGAGTTCTGTACAAGGCAAGGTAGCTGGGGTAAACATTACCAATTCCGGAAGGCCTGGCGCCGCTCCCAACGTACGTATCCGGGGCGTCGGTAGTGTCAGCAGTGCCGACCCCCTTTATGTGGTCGACGGGGTATTGACCAATGATATAACGTACCTCAACAGTAATGACATCGAAAGTATGAGTATCCTGAAGGATGCCTCCAGTGCCGCCATCTACGGAATTCGGGCGGCCAATGGGGTCATCGTGATAAAGACCAAACGCGGACAAGGTGCCGAAGAAAGCGTAAGCTTTTCCTATGACGCCTTCGCCGGCTTTCAAAAGGTCACCAATGTACCCGACTTGGTCAACGCGGCCCAATACGTCGAACTCTACAATGAGAAACAGGCTTTTGAAGGTTCCGATACTAGAATCAACGTGGCCGATTTCAGTGGTGATACGGATTGGTTCGATGAAATTCTGAGAAAATCGGCTGCCACTACCTCCCATAACATATCGATTACCGGCAACTCGGAAAAAACGCAGTATTATGTTGGTTTTGGCTATTTTGACCAAAATGGAGTGTTGGATGCCGGCAAGAATTTCAATACGGGAGACGATTTCAGGAGACTGACCGGAAGGATAGGCCTCGATGTAGATTTAAACGACTATTTCACTTTTGGCGGTTCGGTGGCCTACACGGACACCAAGAACAACAACGCTCCCGAACCTTTTTATCAAGCCTATATCGCCCCACCGATTTTTAGTCCATTCAATCCCGATGGCAGTTATGGATCCACCGAAGCGGTCGGCCTTTTTGCCAACCCGAGGGGAGTCCTTGATTTCAATAGGGACAAGGCCAAGCAGAACAGGATTCTGGCGAACGTCTACTCCGAAATTAAACCGATCGAATCGCTGACCTTTAGAATCAGTTTTTCGGGGGATTTCACTAGCGGCCGGTCCTACAGCTATACCCCTGAGTTTTTTATCAGCCCCAGCCAGCAAACGGCCAACAGCACCTTGAACCGCAGAACCTTTGAAAACGACAACTGGCTTTGGGAAAACACCCTGACCTGGCAGAAAGTCTTCGGCAACCATAACGTTACACTGTTAGGCGGTTTTTCGCAGGAAGAACGTATCTCATTTGCGATGACGGGCATTGCGGATAATGTAGCCTTTAACGGTAACGACGCAGTACTCTTTCTCGATTTGGGAGATGCAGACAGCGAACAAGTCAACGATGAAGGATCGAACGTCCATTTTGAGTCCCTTTTCGCAAGGTTGCAGTACAAATTCGACAATAAATATCTATTGAACGCCACTATTCGAAGGGATGGCTCCTCGAATTTCTCGGAAGGTAGCAATACCGATATTTTCCCATCCGTAGGTATTGGGTGGATTCTCAGCAACGAATCCTTCCTCGAGAACACGGCGGCCATCAATACCTTGAAACTAAAGGCCAGTTGGGGCAAATTGGGGAACGCCAGTGTACCTCGTGGGTTCGATGTTACCGCCACCGCTCCGACATTATATTTTTTTGGCGACCAGGCGCAAAACGCACGGTCGATCAGCGAATTTTCGGATCCCACCATCTTCTGGGAGATAATAGAGGAATATGACGTAGGGTTGGAATTCGGCCTATTCGACGGTAAGTTGGACGGTGAGGTGAATTATTACGACAGGGAAACCCAGGATGCTGTCTTCAGTGTTCAACAATTGGCATCTTCAGGGGCCACCAATACCCAACTGCTTACCAATGCAGGAAGTTTCAGAAACTCTGGGTTCGAATTCTCCCTGAACTGGAACGCTACGGTATCGGAAGATTTCGGATATGGTATCTACGGTAATTTAACTACGATTTCCAATGAAATCACCGATATCAGCGGGGATTCCTTTTTGAACACCGGTCCGGCACTCTTCGGCAACCCCATCATACGCTTGGAAGAGGGGGCCGAAATAGGGTCGTACTATGGGTTTGTCACCGATGGCGTCATTCAGACCCAGGCGGAAGCCGATGAACTTGGGTCGAGCGTGGGCGCCTTTAGATTTGCCGATCTTAACGGTGACGGGGATATCAGTGAGGACGATAAGAGGTTTTTGGGCAGTCCCATCCCAGAATTCACTTATGGCTTTGGTTTAAACCTGACCTATAAACAAATCGACTTTGGAGTGGATTTTCAAGGGGTGGCCGGCAATGAAATTTACAATTTCAATAGGAATACCCGATTCGGTAACGAGAGCTGGGACCTTGATTTTTATAATAATCGTTGGACGCCGGGTAGTGGCATTAATGATTATCCCGCACCAAATTCAGATCAAAATTCGTCGCGTCCCAGTGATTTCTATGTGGAGAAAGGAGATTATTTCAGGATTCGTAATGTTCAGTTGGGCTTCACCCTGCCCAATGACATGTTCGGGGAAAAACCGCTATGGACCAGTTTGAGAGTGTACCTCAACGCCCAAAACCCGTTGACCCTGTTCAATTACAACGGCTTCTCGCCCGAAGTCGATGGCGGTGGTGTTGACGACCCACCAGGTGGTGCCGTGGTGAACTCGGGCATCGACAGAAATGTCTATCCGCTGTCCGCGACCTATAACCTAGGAGTGAATTTACAATTTTAAAAAAATACAACTATGAAAAAATTGATGATACCCTTTTTCTGTCTGGCCTTTTTGGCCTGCCAAGACGACTTTTTAGATGTCCCCTTAGAGGACAATATACCCGCCGAGGAGTTTTTCGTAACCCAGCAACAGGCCGTCGAGGCGACGAACGCCATGTATGCCTATCAAATCAATTGGGAACCATCGGGGTTTCCCTATACCGCCATCTTGCAGATTCCCTCCGACGATACTGACAAGGGAAGCAGTGCCGGCGATGCCGCCTTCTTGAACGACTTCAACAATTTTACCTTCGATGCCACCCAAGAAATGATCAATCTATATTGGACCGGTCAGTTCAGGGGCATTAATCTGGCCAATCAGGTGCTGACCAACGTACCCCCGATCTCTATGGACGCAGGCTTAAAATCACGCTTGTTGGCCGAGGCCAGGTTTTTTAGGGGATATCACTACTTCAATTTGGTCAGGGTCTATGGTGGAGTTCCCATTTACGAAGGCATTCCGGAGGATGGTATCTACAACATTCCAAGAAATACCGCGGACGAAGTCTATGAACTCGTGATTTCCGACCTGATGGAAGCGGCGGCCAATCTTCCTGCTTCTTACGGTGGGACGGAAGTAGGCAGGGCGACCGAAGGTGCAGCCAAAGGATTATTGGCAAAAGTTAATCTGTACAGAGAAAATTGGGACCAAGCACTCGCCCTTACCCAGGAAGTACAAGGATTGGGTTACGATCTGCTACCCGATTATTATGAAGTGTTCCGGGTCGATAATGAATACAGTGTGGAATCCATTTTTGAGATACAGTCCACTGCCGACGCCAACTGCCAGGCAGATTCCCAATACGGGCAACATCAAGGCGTACGGCAACAGTATGGCTGGGGCTTTAATACCCCTACCGAAGATTTGGCCAACGCCTACGAAGAAGGCGACTTGCGACGTGATGCGTCCATCCTATTTGTGGGAGAGACCACTCCCGAAGGCGACCTGATTACGG